>JBEGTT010000154.1:0-2797 GCA_041179245.1 Pseudomonadota bacterium | reverse complement strand
AATCGGTTCGTTCCCCGCTGGCGTTGTCACGCCGGGGCATTGCATCGCGGTATTGAAGAAAGCCGCACCCGCTGGTAAGACAATCCCGAAAGTCACACTAATTCATTTGTCGCAGTTGTTCTATATGGCAACGGCTAGGCTATTGCGCTCCGACATACCAACAAAGAATTTGCGGCTGGATATGATTGTCGGCAAAGAAGAAAAAGCGCGTGAGCGTGTATCGCTCGAAGCGGATGAGCTAGGTGCATTCCTGCGCGGTCTTTCATTTGTGCCGAGACACTACCAGTTAGCCATTCGGCTGATTCTCCTTACTGGCGTGCGTGTAGGCACGCTGACCGAAGCCAAGCAATCAGAGTTTGACCTTGATAACGCGGTATGGGTTGTGCCCCATGAGAGGCGCAAGAATCGCCGCCACACATCCGGGCCTTTTCTCGTGGCACTGACACCCGAAGCGGTGGAATGGGTGCGCGAATTGAAGGTACTGGCTGACCGTAACGAATACTTGCTACCGGTGGAAAGCAGACGCACCACAGACACCCGGAACACGCTATCTAAGCGCACAACCATCGGCGACTGGATGGACAGGGCAAGGATTGAGGCTGACTGCGCTTGGCGGCGGATCACCCCACACGACCTACGCAGTACATGCAAAAGCTGGTTGTCTGCACTTCGTATTGAGTACGAGATTCGGCAGCGATACCTTGACCATGCGCTAACTGGAATGGGCAAGATTTACGACAAGTCAGACCTGACCGAGTATTGCCGTGATGCGGAAGTTAAGTGGCTTGCGTTTATGACTGACCGCGAGCAAGGCAAAGAGACAGCAAAGGTTTTGAAGTTGGAGCAATTGGCGGCATAACGAGTTTGCCGCGCCTAGCCCGACGGGGCGAAAACCGGGATACCTTGACCGGCTGGCGTGGCACACAACAAGGTAAGCGGCGGGGTGCGCAAGATGGGTATCAACGAAAAACTAAGCCGCAAGGCTGAGGCATTTATCAGCGTTAGGGAGCTTGTTACATCCCTAGCAGAATCGGAGGGTGCCAGCGCACAGAAAGCGGCAGCTTGGTTGCTAGGAGAGATAAACCAAGCCAGAGGCAACGCCCCCTTATTCATTACTCAGGATCGTATAACGTTCGACCTGTATAAAGCGGGAGACGGTGAGCTTGCCGAGATTTTGGGTGACGTAGCGAGGAATGGAAATCTTACGGTTATACCGTTTATTTCAGACCACAATATCGATGACGCTGGATGGCACAGGGGAAAAATGACGGCTTTTCTTGCCGATAAAGGAATTGCGTTAACCGACGCAAACCAAGCGCAAACCACTACACCACTAAACACGTCTGAGCCTCCTTACTGGCACAAGATTTACAACGCAAAGAGCAGAGTTACCGTTGATGAAGCAGCAAAAATTCTTTGCGGCCTGAACCCGGCAGAGTCTGTGCCGTTCGGAATTAACGATGAGGAAGCATGGGCGGAGCTGAGAGCATATCGCGGCTTGATATTTGATGCGATTGATTCAAGTCCGGGAATGTTCAACGAAGGAAGCTGGGGAATGGACAGGGAGGATCAGTCGATTGATCGAGAGGCAATTCAGGCGTGGGCGGAAAATAACGGCTTTGACTGGCCTCTAAGTAAATCAACCAAAGCCCATCAGCCAGAATCACCAGAGGGCCGAAAAATGGCCCAAGAATTGGAAGCGGCAAAGGAAAAAATCAGGAAATTAGAAGCAGAAAGTAAAACCATTACCGGCCAAACAATGGACAAATTGACGCTTGCGGTTTCGCTTTTCCCCGGCAAATATCCAAACTACAAAACAGTGTCACCGAAGCTAGATGCAGACGTTAGGCCTTGGCTTAAAGAGACTGAAAACATCAAAGCCACAGATAGAGAATCGCATGTATTTGGGGCAATCTTGTCTGAACATTTTGGCTTTTAGCTGACAGGTTAGAACGCAGTACCATCAAGGCTTGGAGGGCGACCTGTACAGGTGAAACAGCACAATCCGTACATCCGTTTCCCTTTGCCTGTCACCCAAACTGGCGCATCAAATCCACTTCCAGCAATTCAGAGCAATGGCGCTCAGATGATGCGTAAATTGGAGCATGGATATGGTTGCGCTAGACAGTTTCAAAGGCCGGATGCTTTCGCCGGCACAGGCCGGTAAGGAAACCGGCAATTCAGAAAGCACGGTTCACCGCTGGATCAAGTCGGGCAAGGTTCAGGCGGTGCGAATCTCATCAAAAAACACCCGCATCATTGGCGACACGCTGGCGGCTTTCCTTGAGAGCAAGATTTACACGCCGCCCAGCAAACCCGGCGCAGTTCCTGAACCCCTAAAGAATGGCAAGGCCAAGCATCTGCAAGCCGTCAAAACATCGGCGCGGGGGTGAATATGGACGCCAACAAAAAAGCCGTACCGGGGGAAACCAGTACGGCCCAAAAAACTGCATTAGCTGGCTGTGATCATATCACCGAGCCAAACATCAACACACAGGCGGCTAGGCTACTTACCGCACTCCAAACGGGCCAGAAGATTAACCCTTTAGACGCATGGGCGAGGCTAGGCATTTACCGGCTGGCCGATGTTGTTTTTCAGCTTCGGGGCATGGGGCACAGTATCCAGACTGATACCGTTTCAGTTCTTAACCGCTTTGGCGAGACTTGCCGGGTAGCGGGGTACTGGCTACCGAGTGCGGGGGCTGACCATGCGTAACCACCACTTGACGCACTCAGCACCAACGGCGCATAGTTGCGCTCAGGTGCTCAACACACCCCCCAATAGCGTCATCCGCTC
>JBEGTT010000153.1:0-22116 GCA_041179245.1 Pseudomonadota bacterium | reverse complement strand
GTTATTAACCTTGTGCGCACCGGTATGGTTCAAGTCTTCCCGCTTGAGCATAATTTGGGCACCACCCAGCAATTCAGACCAGCGCTTGGCGTGATAAATCGGGGAGGGGCGTCCTACATAGTGCTTGAGTTCATAATGAAACTCAGCCATGAACGCGGGGTCTTGCTGGGCAGCAGCATAGGCCTCATTGAGTTCCTTAAGAGCGGCCATGAGGGTTTCGGCAACGAAAATACCGCCATAAGGACCAAAGTGGCCCTGTGCATCAGGGTAGTTGTAATCTTTCATTAGCTTTCCGTTAGGCGGCTTTAAGCGCCGTAATAAATGCCGCAATTTTTACGTGATCCTTGATGCCTTTGCTGGCCTCCACGCCAGAGGAAACATCAATTGCCAAAGGTTTGGTCAGTCGGACAGCGTCTGCTACGTTACTCACGTTCAGGCCACCTGACAAAATAATTGGCAGGGGCAAATTGTCAGGAATCAGTTGCCAGTCAAAGGTTTCGCCACTGCCACCGAAGCCTTCAACAAAGGCATCCAGCAGAATGGCCCGTGCGTCAGCAAAAGCGAGGGCGAATTCTACCAGATCAAGTTCGGGCCTTACCCGTGCAGCTTTGATGAATGGACGATCAAACTGTCGGCAATATTCAGGCGTTTCATCGCCATGAAATTGCAGTAACGATAATGGCACCAGCTGGCAAATCCGTAAGACTACCTGAGGGTCTTCATTGACAAACAACCCTACCGTTTCGACAAAAGGTGGAATTCGACGAATCAGGGCTGCCGCTTGCTCGGCAGATACGGCACGAGGACTTGGGGGGTAAAACACAAAACCCAAGGCATCAGCCCCTGCCGCAATAGCGGCATCAACATCTTCAGGTCGGGTTAAACCACAAATTTTTAGGCGAGTGTTCATGGGGCGAATGTACTAAAGGGCTAGGGCAGCAGTTGCAGCGAAGGGAGCGGATTATCGCTCAGTAACGAAATTTCTGTGAGGCCGGGGAGTTGCCAGTGTTCTTCATAAGCTGGGCCTAGAAAATATAGGCCGTCTGGCGAAAAGGTAGGGGCGGCGAAGCGGCGATCTCGCATCTCCAGTAGCGCATTGATCCAGCTCACAGGCTCACGCCCTGACCCGATATAAACCAGTGTGCCAACTAAATTTCGAATCATGTGATGCAGAAAGGCACTAGCCACAAAGTCAAAATAAAAACACTCGCCTTGTTGGGATACCTTGGCTAACAGCATGGTTTTGACCGGCGATTTTGCTTGGCATTGAGCGGCTCGAAAAACTGAAAAATCATGTTCCCCAAGGAGTAAGGTTGCCGCCGCTTGCATAGCAGCCAAATCCAGCGGGCGGTGGTACCAACCGACCTTGCCTGACAACAAGCCGGGGCGCTGGTGACGATTGAGTAAAACATAACGATAGCGGCGACCTCGTGCGCTGAAGCGCGCATGAAATTCTGCGGGAACCTCTTTGGCCCATAAGACGGAAAGGCTGCTGGGTAGAAAACTATTGACGCCTCGAACCCAGGCCGAGAGGGGGCGTGTTGCAGTGGTCTCAAAATGGACGACTTGGTGTTGAGCATGAACGCCAGTATCGGTACGACCTGCGCAAATGACGGATGTGGGATGCCCGTTTATTTGCGTAAGTGCTGATTCCAGCGCGTCTTGTAATGTGTGACCTCCGCGCTGGGATTGCCACCCTAACCAGTTCGAACCATCGTATTCCAGACCCAGCGCAATTCTTTTCATGGGATTAAACAGTGGACAAATAATGGAACTTGTCCCACCAACATCAATGCGACATCCTGTATGGACCAGTTTCTCGGCTGAATTTGAATGGTGTTGTTTTTATCAAAATCAGAGACATAATCCTTAGCGGATAGGGAGTTTGCCAATTCAGACTGCCATTCCTTAAAGCTGGTACGGGAGAGCGATGGTTTGGTTTTTTTGATTTCCCCTAATGCTTCAAGTACCAAGGCCAGCCGGACGATGCTGCGTTCTACCGGGAAACCCACTCGCCGTAAGGGGTTGAGTAGCGTCCACAAACCAAGAACCAAGTCTTGGTGGCTGCAACGAGTCAACAGCCCGGCCAAAATGCCTAGTAGTGTGATGAGGCGAAGCAGATGAAGAGCAGCTTCCGTCATGCCCAACGCGGAGGGGGTCCATTCAAAACCGCCGATTCCCTCACCCGGAAGTCCATAGGCAAAGATGATGAACAGCATGATCAGCAACCAACGATTACGAAAGACGAGGGTGGCCCAATACTGTCTGGCCTGAGCGCCTAGAAGGGGCAATAAGGCCATTACCAGAAATGTCAGCCACAGTGAGCTTAAGTACTGAAGGCCAAGCATCAGGCCGAGGGTGCATACAATATAAGCGGCGGGATGAAAGGTCATGGTAGTTGTAATTACTGACCCGTTAGTGACTCCATCAGGCGATGAGCTTCCGCTTTTTGGGTGTCGCTACCTTCGTCCAGAACTTCACCCAGTAGATCACGAGCACCTTCAATGTCACCCATGTCAATATAGGCTTGAACAAGGTCTAGCTTGGTTGCAACTTGGTCGTCGCCATCAACCTCAGGGTTAGTAGGTATTTCTTCGTCCGCGCTAGGCGCTTCGAGATTCTCGATTGCTTCCCATCCTTCTTCTGCAGAAGCTTCTGGTGTTAGTGCCTCTTCAGTTTCCAAGGGGGCTGATTCAAAATCGAGATCGCCGATGCTTTCCAGTTCATCAGCCTCGTCAGGCTCTTCGCTTTGTTCGCTCTCGGCATCCTCTTCAATCACGCCTTCATCAAAGTTGAATTCTTCAGCAACAGTTTCTGCTGTTTCACCCTCATCGGTTGATGCATTTTCGGCTTCGGATTCTGCAGTCGCTACGTCCTCATCATCTTCTTCGTACGGGAATGCATCTTCATCAAATATTGCAGTTGACGCTGATTCAGCCTCGTCCTCTGTTTCCGTACTGACTTCTTCTTCAAAAACCTTATCTTCGCCAAATTCCTCATCGAAGGAGAGGCCGTCATCCTCATCTTCATCTTCAGCCGACTCTTGCGTGGATGTGCTTGGTTCAGCCAAGTTTTCCTCACCGTTAGCGAAGAGGTCATCCAACTGCTGGAAGTCTTCCGCTGAGTATCGTTCGTCAGCCACTTTTACGGGCGCTGTTATTTCTGGCTCAGGTACGTCATCACCGAGTGAGGCTAATATGCTGGTTGCTTGTTCGCGCTGGGACAAGCCCCCCTCTACCAGAACTTCCCTCAGTAGCTGCTGGGCACCATAGAGATCACCCATTTCAACATATGCGTTGGCCAGCAAGAGTTTTGTTGTGGCCTCTTCAACGGCAATATCTGGATCAACTTCCGGTTCTGGCTCAAGTTCGTCAGCAGCAGATATCGGTTCATTGTTTTCGTCATCCGACAAGTCAAGGTCTACCGAGGTGAAATCAAAAGAGGCCGTGGGGTCGAATGTTGCGTTCAGGCTCGGGTCATCCTCCTCTTCTTCATGCGCTGCCATCATTGGCGCCAGAACGGGTTGAAGGTATTCCTCATTAGCGTGTTCTGTTTTACGGCTTCTCAAAACATGTACCAGTAAGAAAATTAGGGTGCCGAGCAAGGCTACTAAAGCACTTCCCCAAACCCATGGTTTTACTAGCACGGCAGCAACGCGTTCCATCAGCGTGGGCGGCTCAGGATCTTCTTCTGGTTCAATTTCTTGTGGCGCAGGCGGTACGGCTGGCTTGGCTGCATTGGCTTCGGCGAGCTGTTGCAGCGCGGCAAGTGATTCGTTCTTGGCTTGGATCAGTTTTTGCAGTTCTTCAACATTGCGTTCAAGTTGAGAAATGCGATCATTGGCTTCTGCCAAGGCTTTTTCGCGCGCAATGAGGTCTTCTTCAGTCGGTCCTTGTTTCGTTGTCTCAGAACCTGAAACCTTAACCATGTCCTTGGTATCTTGTTCTGGCATTTTTTCGGGAACGATGGCTGAAATAGTGCCCGCACTATCTTGGTTTCCCGTTGAGTCATTGGTTGAAGGTGGTGCTTGTTTGGCCATGGCGGCCAATTTTTTCCGGTAAACATTCCAGTCTTCGGCATGTGCAATGACTGTGTTGTGTGCTTCTTGCGGTGACGTTGCAGCGGCTGTTGCGGCATCAGGTAAAGTCAGAACAGCACCAGCCTTGAGCCGGTTCATGTTTTGCCCAACAAAAGCGTCCTGGTTACGCTTATAGAGTGCAACCAGCATCCGTTCTAGGGAAACCTCAACGGGAAGAGATTTGGCGGCAATACCCGCTAGGGAATCTCCGGGTTTGACTTTCCATTGCTGAGGAGAACTTTCATCACTTAATGAAGGGGGCGCTGATGAGGATTGGCTACCTGCGGCATCAGATTTGGCCGATTCGTTGCCAGTGGGGGCGATTTCAGCTGATGGTGTTGGCGAAGCTGATTTGGTGGGGTCTTGTGGTGCTAGCAGGAAGGTGTACTCGCGAACCAGCTTGCCATTGGCCCAATTTAGCTCAACCAAAAAATCCAGAAAAGGTTCATGAACTGGACGGTCCGTGGTGATCCTGATGACCGGATTGGCGGTTCTTTCAATGCTGAAACGTAAGCTATTGAGTGCCGCTGAGTAGGGGACTTCTGCCTGTCGAAAGGAGGCTGCTGGTGCCAGTTTGGCCGTCATTCCTTCGATTTCTGCAGCGTAGGTATTGTTAATTTCAAGTTCAGCATTGAGCGGTTGCCCCAGTGCTGATTTGACATGAATCCTGCCAAGGCTGGCAGCGTTAGCAGCGGAAGCCGCTACGCCACCCAGCAGGGCGATGCAGAACGAAATCTGTTTGATCTTTGAAGGAATCATATGAGTCACATTTACCTAAGCCAGAGAGGTAGAGCAGGTGTTTCGGTTTTTTCAGGCATCCAACAGGATACGCAACATGCGGCGCAGCGGTTCAGCAGCGCCCCAGAGTAGCTGGTCACCACAGGTAAAGGCAGCCAAATACTCTGGCCCCATGGCCATTTTATGCAAACGACCGACAGGAACGGTGAGTGTGCCAGTGACTGCCGCCGGTGTTAGTTCACGCTCGGATATCTCGCGATCATTCGGCACGACTTTAGCCCACGGATTAGCTTTGGCCAGCATGTCGCTGATTTCATCCAAGGGAACATCTTTCTTCAGCTTGATGGTCAGCGCTTGGCTGTGGCAACGCATCGCGCCGATGCGCACGCACAGGCCATCGATGGGGATCGAACCGGCGGAACGGAACGCTGGCTTGCCGAGAATCTTGTTGCATTCTGCGCCACCCTTCCATTCTTCCTTGGATTGACCGTTCTCGTAAGGCACATCGATCCACGGGATCAGTGAACCGGCGAGTGGGGTATTGCGGAAGTTCTTCTTCGGGAAGGCATCGGAACGAATCGTTTCGGCAACCTTCCGGTCGATGTCGAGAATAGCCGAGGCTGGATCAGCCAACAGGTCAGCTACGGACGAGTGAATCGCACCCATCTGGGCGATCAGTTCGCGCATGTTTTGTGCACCGGCACCGGACGCCGCCTGGTAGGTCATCGACGTCGCCCATTCGATCAGGTCATTCTGGAATAGGCCGCCGAGGCCCATCAGCATCAGGGAAACCGTACAGTTGCCGCCGATCCAGTTCTTGCCGCCTTTTGACAATGAGTCTTTGATAACGTGCATGTTGACTGGGTCAAGCACGATCACGGCGTCGTCAGCCATGCGCAGCGAGGATGCGGCATCAATCCAGTGGCCGTTCCAGCCGGTAGCGCGCAGCTTGGCGAAGACTTCCTTGGTGTAGTCGCCGCCTTGGCAAGTGATGATGATGTCGCAAGCCTTCAGCGCATCGATGTTGGACGCATCTTGCAGTGGCAGCGAGGCTTCCTTGCCGCCGAATACGGGGGCTTTGCCACCGGCAGCAGAGGTTGAGAAATAAACGGGATCGATATGGGCGAAATCACCTTCTTCGACCATGCGCTGCATCAATACGGAACCCACCATTCCGCGCCAACCGACTAGACCGACTTTTTTCATGCTTATCTCCAGAGCTTAATTTTGATATTTGATGTGTTGAGTTATAGGGCCGCTAATACTGCGTCGCCCATTTGTTTAGTGCCCACCTTGGTGGTGCCGGGTTCGTAAATGTCACCCGTACGATAACCTTGAGCCAATACTTTCTTGACGGCATTTTCGACCCGTTGAGCCGCCTCTTCCATACTAAAGGTGTAACGCAGCATCATCGCCATCGACAAAATGGTGGCCAGCGGGTTGGCAATCCCTTTGCCGGCGATGTCCGGGGCAGAACCGTGTGAGGGTTCGTACAGTCCTTTGTTGCTGGCATCCAGTGAGGCAGACGGCAACATGCCGATGGAGCCGGTGAGCATGGAGGCTTCGTCGGACAGGATGTCGCCGAACATATTGCCAGTGACCATTACGTCGAATTGTTTCGGTGCACGCACCAGTTGCATCGCCGCGTTATCGACCAACATGTGGGTGAGTTCCACTTCCGGGAATTCAGGGGCCATCTCATTGGCGATGTCGCGCCACAACTGAGTGGTTTCCAGCACGTTCATCTTGTCGACCGAACACAGCTTCTTGTCGCGTTTCATCGCCGCTTCAAAAGCGACGCGCAGGATGCGGCGAATCTCATCTTCGCTGTAATGCATCATGTTGAAACCGAAACGTTGTTGCTTACCATCAATTTCGCGCACTTCAATGCCGCGTGGCTGACCAAAATAGATGTCACCGGTGAGTTCGCGGATGATCAGAATGTCCAGCCCCGCGACGATTTCAGGCTTTAACGAGGACGCATTGGCAAGTTCTGGATAGAGAATGGCGGGGCGCAGGTTGGCGAACAAACCGAGTTGTTTCCGAATCCCTAGCAGGCCGCGTTCTGGGCGTTGTTCACGGGGCAGGGTGTCCCACTGAGGGCCACCGACGGCACCGAGTAGCACCGCATCCGCTTCTTGGGCCAGCTTTTGGGTGGCTTCTGGATACGGATTACCGGTCGCATCGACCGCACAACCACCCAGCAGACCTTCTTCCAGTTCAAAGCCTAAATCAAGTGCTTTCAGTACACGCACCGCTTCGGCCATGATTTCAGGACCAATGCCATCACCGGGCAATACACAGATTTTTTTGCTCATGTTTTTCTCTACTTTTATCGCTTAGGAAAATAACCAAGGTTGCTGAATACGGCGGTTGTCTTCAAATGCTTTGATCTTGTCAGCGTGACGCAGGGTCAGGCCGATGTCGTCCCAGCCATTCAAGAGGCATTCCTTACGGAAGGCATCAACTTGGAAAGACACCGCGTGACCATCCGGGCGCGTCACCGTTTGTGCCTCCAGATTCACCACGATTTTGTATCCGGGTGTGGCTTCAGTCTGGGCAAACAAGGCGTCGATCTCAACAGCTGGCAAGACCAGCGGCAGAATGCCGTTCTTGAAACAGTTGTTGAAGAAAATGTCCGCAAACGATTCAGCGATGATGACTTTGAAACCAAAGTCCAGCAGTGCCCACGGCGCATGTTCGCGGGAAGAGCCGCAGCCGAAGTTAGCGCGAGTCAGTAGAATCTGTGCGCCTTGGTAACGTGGCTGATTCAGCACGAAATTCGGGTTTTTGGGACGTTTGCTGGAATCTTCGCCGGGTTGGCCCACATCCATGTAACGCCACTCATCAAAGGCATTTGGCCCAAAACCAGAACGTTTGATGGATTTCAGAAACTGCTTGGGGATGATGGCGTCGGTATCCACATTGCTGCGATCCAGCGGTGACACCAAGCCATTCAAACGATTAAATTTATCCATGATTACTTGGATGCTTTCTTTTCAATGAATTCGCCACCTTTTTGTAGGTCTTTGCCGACGCCGGCAACGGTATTGCAGGCAGTCAGACCAAGGGCGGCAATCAGCAACAAAATACGGGGTAGTGTGCACATAGCAAATCTCAGCTCAGAGAATGTCTCGAACGTCAGCAAAACGTCCGGCGATGGCTGCTGCAGCGGCCATGGCTGGGCTGACCAAATGGGTGCGTCCGCCGGGGCCTTGGCGGCCTTCGAAGTTGCGGTTGGAAGTCGATGCGCATCGCTCACCGGGTTCGAGACGGTCAGCGTTCATGGCCAGACACATCGAACAACCGGGTTCACGCCACTCAAAACCTGCTGCAATAAACACCTTGTCTAAACCTTCTGCTTCTGCTTGTCGCTTGACCAAGCCAGAACCCGGTACGGCCAGCGCCAGCTTGACGTTGGCGGCAATGTGACGGCCCTTCAGCACGTGTGCAGCCTGGCGCAAATCTTCAATGCGGCTATTGGTGCAAGAACCAATGAAGACCTTGTCGATCTTGATTTGCTCGATTGGTGTATTGGGATTCAGCCCCATATATTGCAGGGCGCGTTCCATGCCTTCACGCTTGACCGGGTCGGTTTCTTTAGCCGGATTGGGGACGTTGTCCTTGATCGAAACCACCATCTCTGGCGAGGTTCCCCACGTGACTTGCGGCAGGATGGACTCGGCGGGTAAATCGACGACGGCATCAAATTTTGCCCCTTCGTCAGAATGCAGGGTACGCCAATAAGTGACGGCCTTGTCCCAGATGTCGCCCTTGGGGGACAGCGGGCGACCGCGCAGGTATTCGATGGTGTTGTCGTCAACCGCAACAAACCCTAAACGCGCACCACCTTCAATGGCCATATTGCACAAGGTCATACGGCCTTCAACAGAAAGTCCACGAATGGCACTGCCCGCAAACTCGATCGCATAACCGGTGCCGCCTGCTGTACCGATCTTGCCGATAATGGCCAGCGCGACATCTTTAGCCGTAACGCCTTTGCCCAGCTTGCCTTCGACGCGAATCTGCATCGTCTTGGATTTTTTCTGCAGCAAACACTGTGTCGCCATGACGTGTTCGACTTCAGAAGTGCCGATACCATGCGCCATACAGGCCAGTGCGCCGTGGGTCGAGGTATGCGAGTCACCGCAAACCACAGTCATGCCGGGCAGAGTGGCACCATTTTCTGGGCCAACGACATGCACGATGCCTTGGCGTGGGTCTTTAAATGGCCAGTAAGCTAGTGCACCGACTTCTTTGATGTTGTCGTCTAGCGTTTCAACTTGCTGACGTGAAACCGGGTCTTGAATGCCCAGTTCCCAATGATCGGTTGGGGTGTTGTGGTCGGCCGTGGCGACAATCGAAGAGGTACGCCAAACCTTGCGGCCAGCGAGTTTGATGCCTTCAAAAGCCTGTGGGCTAGTGACTTCGTGGACCAGATGACGGTCAATGTAGAGTAAGGCCGTGCCGTCCGCTTCTTCATGGACCACATGGTTTTCCCAGAGTTTTTCGTAGAGTGTCTTGGGCATATTCGAGTGTTTCGGTTATTGCTGGCGAGATGTTGGAAAAATCGCTGAAAAATAAGCGGCCAGAAAAGCAAGCCGCAAGATGCGTGATTATGTCACAGGCGGTGGGGTTTTGGCGCTGTCCTGAAATGCCAGATTTGACCCAAATTGCCGCTGGTTTTTTTGTGCAGGCGTTGCCCGGCTGGCGTTTGGGGTTGATATACTGCCACCCCCAAAGCCCATATTAAGCATGGCTTTTTGCCGGGAGTAGTATGTACCAAGTTCTGATTGTTGATGACAGCGAGATTAATCTGACGCTCTTGAAAGCGCTTGTGTTGCGTCTTGGGGAGTGTTTTCCTGTCCTGTCGGATAATCCGTTAAAGGCGCTTGAAATATGCAAAGAAGCGCTGCCTGACCTGTTGATTGTGGATTACATGATGCCGGACATGGACGGCTTAGAGCTTATTCGGCACTTCCGAACGCTCCCCGGTGCGGAAGATGTGCCTATTCTGATGATTACGGCCAACGATCAAAAGGATGTTCGATATCAGGCGCTGGCAGGCGGCGCTAACGATTTTCTGAATAAGCCTATTGATCGCGCTGAATTTGCTGCGCGAGCCAAGAATATGCTGGCCCTGCGTAAAGGCCAGAAGCTGTTGGCCGATCGTGCTCTTCATTTGGCCGAGCTGGTCGACGAGCAAACAGATGTCATTCGTAAGCGCGAACAGGAGTTGATTTTCTGTCTTTCCCGCGCGGCGGAGTTTCGCGATCCTGAAACGGGTGGGCACATTCATCGAATGGCTTACTACTCACAGTTGATAGCCCGTTATTTGGGACTGTCAATTGATGATCAAAAATTGATCCTTGAAGCATCACCCATGCACGATGTGGGGAAAATTGGGATTCCTGACAATATCTTGCTAAAACCAGGGCGTCTTGAGCCTGAGGAGTTTGCCATCATGCAATCACATGCTCAGATGGGTTATGAGCTTCTAAAAGGTACTACCTCTGACATTCTCAATACAGCGTCTGAAATTGCGGGGACTCACCATGAGAAGTGGGACGGTTCCGGTTATCCCAATGGCTTGTCGGGTGAAAATATTCCTCTGTTTGGCCGGATAGTTGCTGTGGCCGATGTGTTTGATGCGCTGACTTCGGAACGCGTTTATAAACCCGCTTGGCCGCTGGATAAAGCTAAGCAGTTACTCATCGATGGAAAGGGCGCGCATTTTGATGCAAAGTGTGTTGATGCCTTTCTAGCCGCTTGGGATGACGCCATGGTCATCCGTGATCGATTCAAAGACACTGATCACCACTAGATAGAAACAATGCCTAAACTTCTTCGGCAGCGTATAGCGTTTGTTTCCGTCGTTATCTTTTTGGGGATCGCATTGCTTTCCTCATTATTGTTCGGCGCGCCACTTTGGGTGGCATTGCTGTGGTCTCTTTTGCTTTCACTCGCTGGTTCATTGGTGATTTCTTGGTTGATTTCACCTTTGCTTCAAACGATATTTGACGCGACAGCGTTTGTTCAACAACTTCATCATCACGATGGCAAAAAGCTCATAGAAACCGGCTCTAGTGGCCAAGAGGTTTCAAAATTGGTGTTTGCGTTGAATCAAGCGGCAACGCGAATTTCGGTTCAGGAATCCACGATTGATGACCAAAATCGGTTTTTGCAACGGTTAACTGATGCCTTGGGTGAAGGGGTGTTGGCAACGGATGAAAGTGCCCGTTGTACCTTTTTGAATGCTGAGGCCGAACGCTTGCTGGGTTTTACTAGGGATGAATTGTTGGGTGAATGTATTCACGACAAGGTGCACCCCAGAACAGCCAGTGGTGTATTCGTTTCCCGGGATGACTGTCCTTTGCATGGCCCGGATGCTTCCCGTCATGAATTTAGATCTGATTTGGAAATGTTTTGCCGCAAGGACGGATCGTCGTTTCCCGTTTCAATTATTTCCATGCCTCAGTTTGATGGACATCGTTTTATTGGGACGGTCTGTGCTTTTCGGGATATTACTGAGCGCCGTTATACCGAAGACCAGCGCTTGGTGACGGCATCGCGGATGAGTGCCTTGATTGACAGCATGCACGAAGGGATTTTGGTTGAAGATGAAGCGCATCAATTGGTGCTTTTGAATCGGGCATTTGGGGATTTGTTTGATCTGGGAGATTCTGTCACCAGCTTTATTGGCAAACCAGCCAAGGAATTAAAGGATTTTTGCCACAACCTGATTGTTGATAGCGATACTTTTAGTGCCGACGTGCTCAGTTATATTCAGCGGGGTGAGCCAGTGGTAGGGCGCGAGGTCAACTTGCTCAATGGCCGAAGACTCGAACTGGATTACGTTCCGATTTACCTGTTTCCGGCGTTCCCGCAACCCGAGGATTGCCGAGGGCATTTGTGGCAATTTCGGGATGCGACGGCACAAAAAATGGCCGAAGCGGATCTTCAAAAAGCAAAAGACCACGCTGAGTCGGCTAATCGTGCCAAAAGTGATTTCTTAGCCAATATGAGCCATGAAATTCGGACGCCGATGAATGGCATTATCGGAATGACCGATCTGGTACTGGAAACTGAGTTGGATGAGGAGCAGCGAGATGCACTGCAATTGGTCAAGTCTTCGGCTAATGCGTTGCTGGTTATCATCAACGATATCCTCGATTTTTCGAAAATTGAAGCCGGTAAGTTTGAGTTAGAACATCTCCAGTTCAATTTGCCGGAACTGATTGCAGACACATTAGCGCCCTTGCGGCTGTCTGCTGAGAAAAAGCAGCTGACGCTGGAAGCTGAACTTGACCCGAACCTACCGGGTTGTTTTGCTGGTGATCCGAACCGCCTGCGTCAGTTACTCCTGAATATGGTGGGAAATGCCCTGAAATTCACCAAAGAAGGGTGTGTCAAGGTTTTGGTTAGCCATGTCCCAAGCCATAAATACCTCGACAGTCAGCCCGATTTGCCGGCCAGATGCCTGCACTTTATCGTGCGTGATACCGGTATTGGTATTCCTGTTGAAAAGCAACAACTGATCTTTGAAGCATTTTCTCAAGCAGATACGTCAATCACGCGGCGCTTTGGTGGAACTGGGCTGGGTTTGACCATCTGCGTTAATTTGGTCCGTTTGATGGGTGGGCGCTTATGGGTTGAGAGCGAACCGGGCAAAGGGAGTGATTTCCACTTTGTGTTGCCATTTCCCGCCGTTACCCAAGCAGCGCAGATATGTCATCCACAAGCCACTTCAGGCGCAACTCGGGTGTCAGCAAGCCATATTTCACTGAAAATATTGTTAGTCGAAGACAATGCGGTCAATCAGCAGTTGGCCACGCGGCAATTGGAAAAACTTGGGCATCGGATTAGTCTGGCGGAAAATGGGGAAGAGGCGGTGCAGTTTTCTGCGGTACAGGACTTTGATCTGATTTTGATGGATATGCAGATGCCGGTGCTGAACGGGATTGATGCGACGAAGCAGATCCGTGCCCGAGAGGGCAGGCTGGCCGAGGAAGGGCAACTGGTTCATGTACCGATCGTTGCGATGACCGCGAATGCAATGCAAAGTGATCGGGATTTATGCCTTGAATCAGGGATGGACGGTTATGTTTCTAAGCCATTCCAAGTTAAAGATTTAGTTGCGGCGATTGATGAGGTTTGCCAGGTTAGTCAGCTTGCTCAGGTTGGTGGAGACGCATCGAATGCTGGTGTATCAGAAATGGAAATGAAAAAGGACGACAAAATGACCGACGAAGTGGTTTTACAGCGGTTTGGCCGCGCTACGGTAATGGAGCGCCTAGAAGGCGACGAAGAGCTTTTTGTGATGCTGGCTGAAATGTATGTCAATGAAGCCGATAACTATGCCCAGCAAGTAAGAAATGCCGTGGGAGACCTGCCGAAGCTGGAGCGAGAGGCGCATACCGTCAAAGGCGTGATGTCCACCTTTGCCGATGACGCAGGTACGGCTGTGGCCTTGACTATTGAGCGCGCGGCGCGTGAAGGAAACGAAGAGGCTGCGGTCGCGAGTGTTGAATTGTTGTGTCAGATGATTGGCGAACTGGCGGAAATTCTAAAGTCAGAGATTTAAATAACGGCTAGCGCTAAGGGCATCCTCGCCATTGCTTAGGAAGGGGATGTGCCCTAGCAGAGGTACAGGATACTGGGCTTGGGCAGTAATGCACTGCACCAAGGTATCGAGATTCTCTGCAACGCATGCCATGTCTGGATCGATCTGGTTGGCAATCCATCCTGCAATGGGAATTTTACGATGTGTCAGTGCTTCTAGGCTGAGCAAAGCATGATTGATGCAGCCCAGTTTCATCCCGATAACCAGAATGACGGGGCAATCCATCATTTGAACTAAATCAGTTGTATCCCAGTAATCATTGATCCCTAATGGAACTTTTAAGCCTCCAGCACCTTCAACTACCACGTAGTCTGCGAGCGTTTTGAGTGTTTGATAGGCGTCCAAAATTTTCTCTGACTCGATACGGAGTCCTTGTTTTCTGGCTGCAAGGTGAGGCGCAATAGGGGCGTCAAAAAGATAAGGGCAAACGATGTGCTCAGGGGCGTTAATGTTAGCGCTTGTTGCGGCTTGAAGTTGTCGGACATCATCATTTTGCCCATCTTGGCTACGCCCTGCGGCGACGGGTTTCATCCCAATAACGCTTTTCCCTTTTCTTTGTATGGCATGCATCAGGGCACAAGCGGCTAACGTCTTGCCAATTTCAGTATCGGTGCCCGTGACAAAGTAGCTTGAGGCGGGCAAGTCGAGATGTTTCATACGTTGGCGGATAACTGAATGATGTCGTAAGTCAGGGGCAACCCAGCCACTGCCCGGCTTTTTTCATACGCGAGACTGGCTTTGGTGAAGGTTGAGGCGGTCATCAGGCCATGCCGCCGGCCATCACCGACTAGGTTCGCACCAATGGCTTTAACTGCGTGGAGCAGGGTCTTCAAATCTGGGTAGTAGACTGTTTTATGTTGAGAGGAAATCTCAAGCTTTGTAAAACCAGCGGCCAAGGCCATTTGCTGAACTTCATCGGGTGAGTGAAATCCCAATGTGTGCCGGTGGTGGTCGACTTCACTAAAAGCCTGCCGTACTTCGTGAAAAGTTTGTGGCCCCAAGGTGGCCAGTAATAGCTTCCCTTCGGGCGCAATAACTCGTTTGGCTTCCGCCAGTGCGGAACGCAAATTGCACCACTGGACAGCCAGACTAGACCAGTAAAGCTCAATACACCCATTGGCAAGGGGTAGGTATTCTGCATCTCCGGCTAATCGGAATCGGTTAGGGCCTGCAGAAACCTGTTTCAGCATGCCTTCTGAGAGGTCTAGTGCGATGAATTGGGCCTGCGGAAATTGTTGCTGCAACAAGCTTTGGGCAAATCCGGTCCCGCATCCTGCATCCAGTACCCTTTGGGGCGCAAAATTTGGCCATAAACTGGGTAGTTTCGCGGCCATGTCCGTGCAAATCTGGCGTTGAAGTTCGGCGGCACTATCGTAAGTGAGAGCCGCACGTTCAAACGATTGCCGGACACGGGCCTTGCTCGGTTTAACCATGAATGGAACCTTGCAAGTGATTCAGGAAGGTTTCTGGCTGTGACGTAAAGGGCGCGTGCGCGCAGCCCTCCATGATGGTTAGCCTTGCGTTGGGCAGAATGCCGGCTAATGTTTGCGCTGCGGCGAGGGGCATTAGGGGGTCGTTAACGCCATGGATGAGCAGCGTTTTTGCTTTGATGGCGGGAAGTTCGGCTCGCAGGTCAACATCACGTAACCAATCGAGTCCAGTGAGTAGCGTTTGCACAGCAGGGGGCGTCGTAGTGTCCATGCCTTTCAGCAGTTCCATCGTGACGGCTTTGCTGCGAGTATCTCCCCGGTTAAATCCAGCGACAAAGCGGGGTAAAGCGGTAGAAAAATCAGCGGCAACTCCCTCCCTAAATCCATCAAGGATTTCCGCTGGGACAGCGTGCGGCCAGTTTTCACGCTGGATGAACGAGGCTGTGCCAGAAATCAAGACCAATTTACCGATTTTTTCCGGGAAACGAGCGGCAATGGCGAGGGCTAACTGCGCACCTAATGACCAGCCGACGAGGCATGTGTTGGACTGTAGATGTTCAGCCAGTGTTGATACCGCCAAATCGAAATTGGGCGTATCCGGTATTTCTCCATACCCCGGTAGATCCAGAATTTGGCCTGCGGTCGCATCTGCCATCTGCTGCAATGGGTGACGGCCAAGGCCCCAGCCGGGTAGGAAAACCGGAGCTGATTGGGTGGTGCTCATGCTAATTCCTTGAGCGCTGTCACCAACTGCTGAATATCTGCTTCGGTATGAGCCGCAGATATTGAAATGCGCAGTCGTGCGGTACCCGCTGGAACGGTGGGGGGGCGAATGGCTGGTACCCAGATTCCTTGTTCCCATAACGCGTTGGATAGTGTTAATGCAGCTTGGTTTTCACCAATGATCAGCGGTTGAATGGCTGTTGGGGAGGGAAGTAAGTGATGGGGACTACCCCGCAAACCTTCCTGCAAATTTTTGATGTTGGCGAACAGGTTGGCTCGTAGGGGAGTGCCGGTTTCAATGAGCTTTAGGCTAGTAGTTAAACCACAGGCAATCGAGGGGGGGGCGGCGGTGGTGAAAATATAACTCCTACCCTTTTGTAAAAGATACTCAATGGCAAGTTCAGAGCCAGCAACAAAAGCACCCGCTACCCCTGCAGCTTTGCCCAGTGTTCCCATCAGCAGAACTCGGTGAGAGGGAAGAAGTCCAAAGTGTGCCAACGCACCTTCACCCTGCGGGCCAAGCACCCCAAAACCATGCGCATCGTCAATGATTAGCCAAGCGTCGAATTGTTCGGCTAATTCCAGCAATGCGGGTAAGGGGGCTAGGTCGCCATCCATGCTGAAAACGCTATCGGTGACAATTAGCTTGGTGCCAGCGGTACTGTTGCTGAGTTGTCGCTCAAGCGTCTGCACATCTTTGTGGGGATAACGCTGAACCTTAGCACCATTGGCTTTAGCCAGTTGCATCGCATCAATCAGCGACGCGTGATTGAGCTTGTCTGCAAAAATGGCCGTCCCACGGCCAGCCAATGTGGGGGTGACCGCTAGATTGGCCAGATAGCCAGTAGAAAACGTGAGCGCGCTTGGAAAACCGACGAATCGAGCAATGTTCTGCTCCAGCTCATCATGAGGTACAAGGTGGCCACTCACGAGGTGCGAGGCACCGCTTCCTGCTCCCCAGTGGGTGGCGCCGTGAGCAATGGCTTGGGCAATGTCAGGATGGTTGGCTAGGCCAAGATAGTCATTGCTGGCAAAGTTGAGCAGGGAGCGTCCATCGACGATGACCGTGCGCCCGCACGATGATTCTAGCTTGTGCCGACGGCGAGCGAGACCAGATGAGGCGAGTTGGGCAAGTGATTCAGAGAGAAGGGTATGCAAATTATTCAAAAAAATGACCTGAACGTAGATAAACGGCAGTAGGCTGGAGTTTACCATTGCGCTTGAAGCCATCCATGTTCAGCGGATGGATGTTCTGCAAATTGATCGTTTTAACCCAATCAATCCAATCGTTCTTTTGTCAAAGGCTTTGAAATAGACGAAAATGACGCAGCCATCCGCGTACTGATCCCAACATGACACAACATACTGAACTGACCGAAGCTAATCACTGTGAAATTGAACGGTTACGTTTGCTGGCCCGCGTTTTCGAATGCACCAGTGAAGCCGTCGTGATTACTGATGCGGGTAATCGGATTTTGGAAGTTAACCCTGCCTTTACCCGAATGACCGGATATGCCCTCGCCGAAGTCGTGGGTCAGGATCCGCGCATCATGTCGTCAGGTGATACCCCTCGTTCGACCATTGAAAGCTTGTGGCGTGGACTTAAGGAAAAGGGCGCTTGGGAAGGTGAGGTCTGGGATCGTCGCAAGGACGGTTCGGTTTACGTGAAGCTACTGAGAATCTCTGTCGCCTACGGTCAGGACGGTCAGGTTGAGAATTATATTGCCAACTTCCATGACATCAGCGAACGTAAAAAGGCGGAAGACCGGCTGCATCACATGGCCCACCACGATCCGCTGACAGGTTTGTCTAACCGAGCATCACTGGAAGCCCAAATGAAGCGTGCCTTGGCTGGGGCCAAGCGGGATGGTTCAACCGTCGGTGTCATGCTGATCGATATGGATAATTTCAAGCAGGTTAATGACACTTTGGGGCATAACGTTGGGGACGAATTGCTGATTCAGATTGCCCATCGCTTAGTTGAGAGCGTTAGGGGGAGTGATCTGGTTTCTAGAATTGGCGGTGATGAATTTGTGGTGATTTTGCATCACATTGACAACGTGATGTCGATTGGTGGAATTGCCAGCAAGATCCTGCGAAATTTGGGGGCTAGCTATTCGGTGGGTAAGCACATGCTGTATTCAACACCGAGTATTGGCGTTGCTTTATTTCCAGCGGATGGCGTTGATGCTGAAACGCTCATTCGTAATGCGGATTCTGCGATGTATCACGCCAAATCACAGGGTAGAAACAACTTTCAGTTCTTCACGGCCTGCATGAATGAAGCGGCTCAAGAACGGCTGAAGTTGGAAGTGGCTTTGCGTCAGGCAATGGAGGGTTTGTCGCTCTACAGTGCGCCACAGTTTCATTTGTGCTTTCAGCCGCAGCTGGATACCGCGACCGGGCGAATTGTGGGTCTGGAAGCCTTGGCTCGGTGGGTGCATCCTGAGATGGGGAATATTCCCCCAGTCATTTTCATTAAAATTGCCGAAGAAACAGGCCTGATTCAGCCCTTAGGTGACTGGGTCTTCTGGGAGGCTTGCCGCAAACTTCGTGAGTTTAAAGACGCCGGTATGTCGGATGTTAGAGTTGCGGTTAACTTATCGACACAGCAGCTCCGCCATGAATACCTTCCGGTGGTTATTCGGGGAGCTCTGGCTTGTTATGACTTGGCAGCAGGTGATTTGGAGCTGGAAATCACGGAAAGTACGGCCATGCAAAATCCGCAGGCTACGATTGAAATTTTGCAGCAGCTTCATGATCTGGGAATCGTCTTGGCTATTGATGATTTTGGCACAGGGTATTCGTCATTAGCCTACCTCAAGCAGTTACCCATCAATCGTCTGAAACTTGACCAAAGCTTTGTCCGGGACGTTAGTTTTGACAAGGATGATTCTGCCATTTGTTCGGCAACCATCGTATTGGGGCACAACCTTGGGCTTGAGTTGGTTGCTGAAGGTGTCGAAACGGAAGCGCAGCGCGACCATCTAAAGGGATTGGGCTGTGATCTATTTCAAGGTTTTTTGTACTGCAAACCTTTGCCAGCCGAAACCATCTGTGATTTTGTGCTGAACTGGAACCGGAATCCGTCACCGCTTTAAACCCTAAGGCAGTCATCACCCTCACCAAAGAATCGTCTGACGCTGGTTTCGTCGGTGAGTTGAGCGAGTTTTTTGTGGTCTGAAAAAATCTGGCGCCAGAGCCGTGAACCCTTTTGTCCACGATGAAGACCTAGCCAGTGGCGGGTGACAGCCCCCGCGTAGTTCCCCTGATTAACCCAATTAGCCAAGTAAACCACCATTCTCTCTCGCAGTTCGATCGCTGCTTCTGGGCATTGTTGCAAGGGAATGATGTTGGCTAAAGGATCTTGCAGGCACTGCTCAAGGTCAAAAAGTAGTTCTGGCCGATGGTAGGCTTCTCGCCCAATCATCACCCCATCCACCGCTTGCCAGTGCTGTCTCACGGCTTCTACCGTTTCAATTCCCCCGTTGATGATGATTTCACTGTCAGGGAAATCTGCTTTTAGCTGGCTGGCTACTTCATAACGCAAGGGAGGAATTTCGCGATTTTCCTTGGGGGTAAGTCCTTTCAGGATGGCATTGCGGGTGTGCACGATGAAGACGCGGCAACCGATGTGATGCTGGTACCCAACGAAGTCGCGGACAAAACTGTAATCCTCGATTGTATCGATGCCGATTCGATGTTTTACCGATACTGGAACAGAAACTACGTCCTGCATGGCCTTCAGGCAATCGGCAACCAGTGCAGGCTCAGCCATCAGACAGGCACCAAAAGCCCCACGCTGAACACGTTCGGATGGGCAGCCGCAGTTCAGGTTGATTTCTGCATAACCCCACTGTTCCCCCAATTTTGCGCATAGGGCCAAATCTGCGGGGTCGCTGCCGGCCAACTGTAGTGCAACCGGGTGTTCATCCGTTGAGAAATCCAGATAACGAGCAGCGTCGCCATGAATCAGTGCGCCCGTGGTCACCATTTCGGAATAAAGCCAAGCGTGGGGCGATAACCAGCGATGGAAAATGCGGCAGTGCCGGTCGGTCCAATCTAGCATTGGTGCGATACAAAGTTTGCGGGGAGCGTTGTGATGTGTTGCGGCTGATGTGTGCACTGGCTCTGCTTTTCATTCTGGAAGGTGGCTAATTTCTCATCCTCAGGCCAATTTTTCAATATACTCAGAAAAAAACTTGTCGACACAAAATGAATATCAATCTGAAAATACTAGGGTGTAGTGGGGGTATTGGTGGTCAGGGTATGCGAACCACCTCTTTGCTGTTGGGCGAAAAAATCTTGATTGATGCAGGGACAGGAGTTGGTGATTTGAGCCTTGGAGAAATGGCCAAAATTGACCATGTTTTTCTAACCCATGCACACTTGGATCATGTTGCTGCGTTGCCCTTGATGCTGGATAGTGTTTTTGGGATGAACCCCAAACCGTTGCAAGTGTTTGCTCCATTGGAAGTTATTGAGGCGTTGCGTAAACACATCTTTAACTGGACCATCTGGCCTGATTTTTCAGTGATCCCGTTTGCTGAGGCTCCTTGTGTAAGCTTTATTCCCTTTGATCTAGGCAGCGTTTTTCCATTTGAAGGGGGAGAGATTCGAGCGTTGCCGGTGAATCATCATGTTCCTGCTGTCGCCTATGAGATTCGTACCCCCAAGGGCAGCACGGTGTTTTCTGGGGATACGCGTGTTAGTCCCACTTTTTTACAGGCATTAAAAGAAATCCCTCTGTTACGTAGCCTGATTGTTGAGTGCGCTTTTCCGAATCAAGAAAAAGCCTTGGCGGAACGGTCTGGTCATTTTTGCCCGGATTCTCTCTGTGAATGGTTAGGAGATTTCTCGGTCGAACAACTGTGTATTACGCATTTGAAACCCCAATTAGCCGATCAAACCATGCGTGAAGTTGAAAGGCTGTTTGCCGGGCGCGCCGGAATGCGGCTTGTCCGATTACAGCAAGGGGCTGTCCTGGAAGTGTAGGAGGGGTCAGTTGTGCCAAGGTTTGCAGCAAATCTGAGTTTTCTATTTCAAGAAGTGGACTTTCCGGCGCGATTTGAAAAAGCGGCCAAGGCTGGTTTTCGGGGCGTTGAGTACCTTTTCCCGTATGAGTGGCCAGCGGATCAGTTGGCTCAATGGCTTTCAAGCGCAGGATTGGAACAGGTGTTGTTTAACGTGTTGCCGGGTGACTGGGGGGCTGGGGATCGAGGTATTGCCTGCCATCCAGGGAAAGAGTTGGCATTTCGGCGCAGTGTAGATCAGGCGCTGGAATATGCGACTAAGTTGGGTTGTCATCAGCTCCATGCTATGGCGGGGCTTGCCTTGCCGGGTGTGTCGGAAGATCAGCACGAGGCGGTGTTTCTCAAAAATCTCACCTTGGCTGCCGAACAGTGTGCTTCCGCAGGGGTGTGTCTACTGATTGAACCTATCAATAGCCGGATTGACATGCCGGGTTACTGGCTTAATTCGCCAGAAAAAGCATTTCGCATCCAACGGGTGATTAATCATCCTGCTTTACAAGTCCAACTCGATCTCTATCATGCTCAGGTGATGGGTGCCGATTTGTTCAGTTTGATTAAGCAGTATTTGCCAGTGATTGGGCACTTTCAGATTGCGGATTTTCCGGGACGAAATGAACCCGGGACCGGTGATATCGATTTTCCAAGCCTGTTTGCCCAGATGGATGAAATGTTTTATTCGGGTTGGATAGGATGTGAGTACCGGCCTACGGTGAATACAGAAACATCATTACATTGGTTTAATGCTGTTAAGGGGTAATGCCTGATAAAATAGCGGCCCATTGCCGGTCTGTTATTTTCGCTGTTTTTTACTGTTTTTAGCCCGAGCTATTGAAGAAGAGGAAGATTTTAGCCATGAGTTCGGTTTCTATTGCAGATGCTGTGAAGTCGTTAGGCCCGGACGATGCCCGCAAGATTCAGCGCTTGTTGGAAAAAGGAATCAAAATTCCGCCTCAGCCGCGTGTTCTTGAAGAGCTGCGCCTGTTGTTATTAGGTGAGAAATTTGATATCCGTGAGCTAGCGCGGGTCATTGGTCAGGATCCAGCAATCGTTTCGATGTTATTCAAAGTGACGGGTAACCTTGCTTATCGTCAATTTCAGCCATTTTCTTCGCTGGAGCAGATTCTGCATTCCTTGGGAGTGAAGGAAACGTTTAATCTGGTGATGGCTATTACGGCGTCTGGAATGTCCAGTAAGTCCAAAAATCGTGCCGCAATGGAGTCTTATTGGGCGCGGTCACAGGCGATAGCCCAGATTGCTATGCTGGTCGCTAATGATCGCATCACGGTGTGTAACATCTTCCCAGATCAGGCTTACCTAGCAGCGGTTTTCCACGATTGTGGTGTGCCCGTGCTGATGGATAGATTCCAGACTTACTGCGAACAAATGCGTATTGGTGATCCAAATTGCTGGATTGACTTAGTTGAAGAAGATGCTCGCTTTAGCGCAGATCATTCGGTGGTAGGGTATTTGGTTGCGCGCCACTGGAATTTG
>JBEGTT010000152.1:0-6474 GCA_041179245.1 Pseudomonadota bacterium | reverse complement strand
AGATTCAAATCAGCCCTGAATTCAAAGGGATTAAGACAAATAGCCGACCGGGTCAAACCAACTTTGAGGGATTCAAATCAGCCCTGAATTCAAAGGGATTAAGACGGTGTATTGACCATTGGCAAGCGCATCGGCGGATTCAAATCAGCCCTGAATTCAAAGGGATTAAGACGTATCCCGTGACGGTGACGAGGGAAGCGGCCCTCGGATTCAAATCAGCCCTGAATTCAAAGGGATTAAGACCCTTACATCCCTGCTGGCGTAGCGGAACACTTTGGCGATTCAAATCAGCCCTGAATTCAAAGGGATTAAGACCTCCGTTGGTACCTGATAGGAGGCCCAGCTTAAGATTCAAATCAGCCCTGAATTCAAAGGGATTAAGACTCAGCAGTAGCGCCGACCCTGCCTAAAGACGAAGGATTCAAATCAGCCCTGAATTCAAAGGGATTAAGACGTGGCGTGATTTTTCTTCAGAAACTTAGCTAGGATTCAAATCAGCCCTGAATTCAAAGGGATTTGTTGGACTTCAAGAATCACGGCAAGCTTGTCATAAGTGAATATAACTTGCTGATGACTTACCGTGGCGGAATGCACGACGCATCCCGTACCCTCTATTTGGTTTGTTATGACATCAGTTGCCCTCGGCGACTGTACCGGGTTCACCGTTTTTTGCTGGCGTACAAAATTGGGGGACAGAAATCATTTTATGAATGCTGGATGACACCGGCTGAATTGCATGATGTGCAACGCACGCTGTCTAATTTGATTCATCCCGACGATGACCGTGTTCATATTTTTCAACTTGACCCACGGATGAAATCCGAAGGACTGGGTATTGCGACCCAGCCTAAAACGGACGTGTTTTTGATTATGTGATTTGTCCTCAATCAGTTATAAATACTTGGATTGATAACCATATAAACATTGCTAACGAAGAGAAAGTGCCCTTTGCATTTATGGCCGATTTGACGCATAAAAACATTCAGCCAGCAGAGAATGTACCCATTGGTATCACTGATCTGGTTGAGTATTCACCTGCTTACGAAGAAGATGACGGTCCTTTGTCACCCGATGATATTGAATATATAAAGGAGACTCTCGCGCTCCTTTTACCAAAGGGTAAGGTAATTAGCAAAAAATCACTGTTTCCAGCTAAACCCAGCCACTTTAACAAGGCAAAATCCGCCAAGAAATGAGCCAAAAAATACTTGGATAGACACGCAAATACGAGTACCTAATCAGAAATCATCACTGGTATTGCAAATATCAGAATGTAAGAAAGTATCAAATTGATCATCTGTGTGAAACACATTGCCCACTAGACAAGCGTACATTGGATTGAAAATTAAATCGTTCGAACTAGAAAAACGATGTGTACCGTCCTCAGGATCACTATCCATGTTGATATGAAGTAAAGGATTCTTATTGCGTGGTGATCTGATTTGTTTCATGAGTTCTATTGAACCCCAAATAATGCACGCATATAAAGCGAAGCCGAAAATCAGAACAACTAAGAAAACTAATGCAAACCCATAAAGATCTATTTTCATTACACGGGTTGAATATTTTCCATAGCGTTTTACTGCATGTTTGCGTAATCGCAAAAACACAAACAGAAACAAAGAGAGAACCCCCATCATTCCTGCAAAACTTGAAATAGCCCCTGATGACATGATGCGCACTGTAACAAGTGCAACATCAGCGAGTATCAATATCCCTGAGAGAATGCATCTATTACGTGCAGCCAGCTTGCTTCCACGTGCTAAAGCCTCCTTCCCATGAACAAAATTCCCAATTGCGTACATCAGGGGCAAGGCTGCACCTGCTGCAAAAAGGATATTGATAAAGGTATGTAAACTCATTTTTTCGTTTTGTATTTTGGAGTTGATGGTTCGGCTGATTGGTATCGCAGACTCGTCAGATGGATAAAAGAATATCTGAATAAAGAAATGATTCAACATTGGCAAGCTTGCCAATGTCGCCTCAGAAAATACATAGGCTTAATCTTTGCCCATCACATTGATTGAAAGCCAACCATGACTAGCCTTTATGTTGACCGCCGAGGGGTGTTTCTAAAAGCCGATGGCGAAGCGTTGGTGTTTTATGAAAACAACGAGCGAATTGGCACGGTGCCGATGGCCCCACTGTCGCGGGTATTTTTGCGCGGTGATGTGACGCTGCAATCATCCTTGCTGGGCAAATTAGGAGAACGCGGGATTGGTGTGGTGGTGTTATCTGGCCGCAAGGCTGAACCCACGATGTTACTCGGTCGCCCACACAATGATGCGGCGCGGCGAGTGGCGCAATACCGCTTATCCACCGACGCTGATTTCTGCCTACGTTTTACGCGGGCGGTAGTTGAAGCCAAATTACGTAGCCAAATGGCGTTTCTGTCCGAAAAACGCGACACAGAACCCCATTCGCGATATTTGCTAACGCTAGCAATTCGTCGGATTGAAGCAGCCATTGCCGCCGTGGATACCACCGATAATATTGCTTCTTTACGCGGGCTGGAGGGCAACGGTGCGGCGGCCTATTTTGAAGGTTTTGGTGATTTGTTTGCCGAACGCTTGCATTTCAAGTCGCGTAATCGCCGCCCGCCCAAAGATCCGGTCAATGCAGTGCTTTCGCTGGGTTACACGCTGCTGCATTCGGAAGCCGTGCTGGCTTTGTACGGCGCTGGGCTTGATCCGTTCATTGGTTTTTATCACACACTGAACTATGGTCGGGAATCGCTGGCTTGTGACATCGTGGAGCCGTTGCGGGTGGAAGTGGATAAACATATTTTGCGTTTATTCCGTTCTGAAGCTTTGCGCCCTGATGATTTTTCCAAGACCGACGGTGCGTGTTTGCTGGGCAAAGCGGGGCGTTCGCGGTTTTACGCCGAATGGGAACCACTGGCAGAAAAGCTGCGTAAACAACTGGAAGAAAGCGTGTCGGATGTAGCCGAAGCGGTTGGGCAAATCGGAGGGGTAGATGCCCCTGATGATGCGTGGGCTGACGAAGATGCGTGAGGATTCATTCTGATGAGCCGGACGTTTGTGATTGGTTACGACATTGCCGACCCTCGGCGTTTACAGCGCGTTCACCGAGAAATGTGTAAACATGCTGCCCCATTGGAATACAGCGTGTTTTTGTTGGTGGGTACGGAAAAAGACCGGCAGAAATGCTTGGACGCCATGGCCAATTTGATTGATCCAGACGCTGACGACATTCGTTGTTACCCTTTGCCTTCACGGGGTTTACAGACGAGGATTGGACGGGCGAGCTTGCCTACTGGTATTCAATGGACGGGCTTACCCGCCGGTATTGCTTAAAACGAAACGAATAAATCATGACTGAAAAACGAAGAGTTTTGCTCGCCGTGACCGGGTTGTCACCGCAAATTGTGACGGAAACGCTTTACGCTTTGGCCGTAGCGCGTGAAACACCTTGGGTGCCGGATGAGATTCGCGTGGTCACCACGATTGAAGGTGCGGAACGGGCAAAGCTAACCTTACTGGAACCTGATACCGGACATTTTCACGCCTTATGTCGTGACTATGGCTTAAGCGGGAAAATCCTGTTTAACGCAGAACAAATCCAAGTCATCCGCAATGCAGAGGGCTTGCCGCTGTCCGATATTCGCACCCCGGAAGACAACACGCTGGCAGCAGATGCTTTACTGGCAGAAGTGCGTTCCCTATGTGCGGATGAACATACCGAGCTGCACGTTTCCATTGCCGGCGGTCGCAAAACCATGGGCTTCTTTTTGGGTTATGCCTTGTCTTTGTTTGGTCGGGTACAAGATCGTTTGTCGCACGTTTTGGTGAATGATCCCTTTGAATCGCTGACCGATTTTTATTACCCACCTGCCACGCCAAAAGTTTTGTACACCCGAGATGGCCGCCCTATGCACACCTCGGCAGCCAAGGTCATGCTGGCAGAAATTCCGTTTGTTCGGCTCCGAGACGGCTTGCCGAAAGAAGCGTTGTCTCACGGATCTCCGTTTGCGGCACTGGTTTCAACAGCCCAACAAATGGTTGCCCCCAGCGGGTTGCGGTTTGATTTAGCGAATCGATTGGTGTGGTGCGGTAAACAAGCGGTAAAACTGCCGCCGGCTAATTTAGCTTGGTATGCTTTTTTGGCAAAGTGCCGCATTGATGGCTTGGGGGACGAGGGTTTTGTACGTTTTTCGGACGTAGATCCAAGCACTTATTTGGCAATATATGGCCGTATTGTGGGTCGCAGCCATGACAAGTTTTTGGCGACGCAACAGGCGATGAAAAACGGGTTTGAACCCTCGCTGTTTGAACAACGCAAATCTAAAATTAACCGCGAGCTATCAACTGAACTTTCCTTAGCCTCCTCCCCTTACTTGATTGTCTGCCGAGGGGATAAACCGAGAATGCGATATGGCATAAATTTGGATTCAGGTGCGATAAAAATAACAATCTAACTGACCAACGACTTTCCTAAAAAAAGTCGAGTGCCCGAAAACGTTGCACTGGAATCAGCTAATCAGACAACTTCTTTGACAAACACCGGAGGCAGACAAGGCTAAAGATTCAAGTCAGCGCCCCGTGTTTCGGGGAGGTAGCGCCAACCGATCAAAAATGCCACGGATAATAAAGCCACGAGATACCACAAACCGGCAAAAGGGTTGTCGAGCTGTAGCCCCAACCAAGCAACAACCAGTGGCGACAAACCACCAATCCAGCCTGCGGCAAGGTTATGCGGCAGTGCCACCGCGGAGTAACGCACCCTAGCCGGAAATAATTCCGCCAAGGTCGCCGTTTGCGGGCCGGTCACGCAAGCCAGCGCCACCACCAGAATGAGTAACAGCAGAAAGATTAGCCAAGGCTGATCGGCACAGATTGCCAAGCCATGAAACACTGGCAACAAGGCAACCGCTCCCAGCGCAAGACCAGCCAATAAAATCGGGCGGCGGCCAACACGATCAGACATAGCACCGGCCAACAGGGTTAACGGCAATAAACACAGCGTCGCCGCGGTTAACAAGCCACCCGCCAAGGTGGGTGACAAACCAACCACTGTTTTGAGAAATACCCCGGCATAGACTTGGGAGGAAAAGAAAATCAGCGAACCGCCAGCGGAAATACAGGAAAACAGCAGCAGCATGCGCCAACGAATCTGACGATCACGCCAACATTCCCGCAATGGGCTAGCAATCAAGGCATGGTGATCGCTCAAGGCTTTGAATACAGGGGATTCATGCAGACTCAAACGAGATTTTAGCGAGACCGCCAGCAGCAACGCTGACAGTAAAAATGGGATTCGCCACCCCCAAGCCTGAAAATCCTCAGCACTTAACCAGAACTGCAAACCAATGACTTGGATGCTAGAAGCCATGATTCCCAATGGACCCATCAGTTGGAGCACGCTGGTGTAAAGCCCCCGCTGTTCCAATGGTGCATGTTCGGTCAGATAGACCGCAGCACCTCCGATTTCCCCACCCACGGCCATTCCTTGAGCCATCCGTAGCAGCACCAGCGCAACGGGTGCCCACAAGCCAATTTGGGCATACGTCGGCAGCAATCCCACCAACACCGTCGCCGCGCCCATCAGGATGATGGTGGCCAGAAAGGTTTTGCGCCGGCCAATTCGATCGCCTAAGGAACCAAAAAATGCAGCACCCAAAGGCCTCACTAGCATACCCACACCAAAGGTCGCCAAACTAGCCAACAGACCGGCTACTGGATCATCCGCTGGATAAAAAAGCTGCCCAAAAACCGTTGCCAGCGAAGCAAAGGTCAGAAAATCGTACCACTCAAGAAAGGTCCCAAAGCAGGCCGAAACGACAACCTGCCGCTGCATTTTGGTGGTCTGCACTAAGCAACGCCCTCTCCAGAGGGCAAATCGCTCTGACCATCACCACCAAGATCATCCCACTCACAATCACATTCTTGCCGAGTGTCTTGCAAAGCGTTCTTAGGCACTTCCTGAACCAAACATTCACCTTCGCAATCAGAAGCGACCACAACCAACTGATTATCGTTGTCCACTTGCCGCTCGCCATCCCAGTAAGTGCACGTCCCACAGACCTTCACTTCTGCTGGCAAAATAATTTTTTGTGTCTTAGTCGGTGTCATTTTTACCCCATGTTGTCTCAGTATCAAATGCCTGTCTTAGCCAAGGCACTTTTTAGCTCTTTGTCACGCTTGGAGCTAATCAATACGAAAAAGTTCCACATGAGCGCTACCGCACATACAACCGACCAACAATCAATGCAGACAAGATATTCCCATCCGCTTCAAATGGGCACGCCATTGAGTGCTAAGCTATAATTGCGGCCCCTTGATAAGATGCCCCCACGCCCAATGAAGCTCTTCGGAACACACACCAGCCCGTTTGTACGTAAAGTGCGCGTCGTCCTTGCCGAGAAAAAAATTGAGTGCCCGTTCATCGTTGAGGCTCCTCGCGCAGTGGATTCCCGAGTTCCTCAAATCAACCCACTGGGACAAATCCCCGTAC
>JBEGTT010000151.1:0-5558 GCA_041179245.1 Pseudomonadota bacterium | reverse complement strand
AATTAAACTATCGGGATGGGTACTGGATACTGCTCGGGCTTTGGCTTCAGCCAAGCGAAGTGCTAGGGACTCAGGTGCTTCGTTGGGAAAAGGGGTTTCGTTCGTTTGGGGATTGCAGACTTCAAAAGGGATTCCTAGTCGGCTGAGTAGCTCCTTGCGATAAGGCGAAGTCGAGGCAAGGATTAGGCGAGGAGAGGAGGTTGGTTCGTGCATCGGGTACCTTGAAAGAAAAAACCGCGTAACAACATAAGGTTAGCGCGATTGTTTAAAGTGATTTTGGCCTTTACTTCGGCGCCTAAAGATAATATCATCCGCGCCCTATGTCGCAACAGACCGTAATTGACTGCCAAAAATTTGTCTTAGAGCGTAAACCGCTTGAAGGCACGCTGGCAGTGTCAACACTGAAGCGCTTGCATGATCAGTTGTCGAAAATCGATGGAGATATCCATTTTGAACTGTCAGGCTGGCGCGGAGATAAAGGGCAAATCTGCCTTAGTCTCCAAGTGAAGGGTGTGTTGCATCTGGTTTGTCAGCGTTGCCTTGAGGGTTTCCCCTTTGAGCTAGACATTGACTCTCAGCTGGAGATGTTGCCAGAGGGAGAAGATTTGACGCAGGATGAATTGGAAAATGATAGCAAGGATTACTTGCCGCTGGAGAAGACCTTAGGTGTGTCTGATTTGGTGGAAGATGAAGTGATTCTTGCCTTGCCGGTCGCCGCAAGACACACTCAGTGTGAATTGCTGGGGCGGGCAGAAGCTGGAGGGCCAGTCTCTCCGTTTGCCGCCCTCGTGTCGATTAAGACCGGGCTGAATTGATTTTTACTGGAGTTCGAAATGGCTGTTCAACAAAACAAAAAATCCCCGTCCAAGCGTGGCATGCATCGCGCACATGACTTCCTGACTAATCCCCCTATCGCGGTTGAAGCGACAACAGGTGAGGTTCACCTACGTCACCATGTTTCTGCTTCTGGTTTTTACCGTGGCAAGAAGGTCATGAAGGGTAAGGGCGAGTAATCGTATCCCGATGAGCAGGCAATTCCAGGTGGGATTGCCTGCTTTTTCTTTATGGTTTTCTGAAAACTTTTAGGGCGATATGCCTTACACCATTGCTGTTGACTGTATGGGCGGTGACCACGGGCCTGCGGTGACGGTTCCTGCTGCTATACGGTTTCTCGATACCCATCCCAATGCCAAGCTGATCTTAGTGGGGCTAGAAGATCAGATTCGTTCTGTATTGGTTAATGTTTCCCATACTGGTCGCCTAACGGTTCACCACGCTAGCCAAGTTGTCGGGATGGATGAAGGTCCGGCGATAGCGCTTAGAAATAAAAAAGACTCGTCCATGCGAGTGGCCATTAATTTGGTCAAAGAAGGGCAAGCTGATGCGTGTATTTCTGCCGGTAATACCGGAGCACTGATGGCAATTTCTAGGTTTGTGCTCAAGATGTTGCCGGAAATTGATCGCCCCGCAATATGCAGCATTCTTCCTTCGCTTAAAGGCCATACCTATATGCTGGACTTAGGTGCCAATGTCGATTGTTCGGCTGAACACCTGTTGCAGTTTGGCATCATGGGTTCTACCTTGGTTTCGGTGATTGAGCACAATCCTCGTCCGGCAGTCGGCCTATTGAATATTGGTGAAGAAGATATCAAAGGTAATGAGGTCGTCAAACGGGCAGGGGAGTTACTTAAGGCTTCTGGCCTAAACTTCATTGGTAACATTGAAGGTGATGGTATTTATATGGACGAGGTAGATGTCATTGTCTGCGATGGTTTTGTGGGTAATGTAGCGCTTAAAACCTCGGAAGGTTTGGCTCGCATGATTTCGGTTTTCATCCGGGAGGCTTTCTCTCGGAATTGGCTAACCAAGGCCGTTGCGCTGGTTGCTGTTCCCGTACTTAATCACTTTAAGCGTCGGGTTGATCCCAGTCGCTACAATGGTGCTGTTTTGCTGGGCCTTAAAGGGATTTCGGTAAAAAGCCACGGGTCTGCAGATGTGGTGTCTTTTGCAAATGCCATTGGGCGGGCCTATGAAGCAGCGGCCAATGATTTAATTTCAAGAACGACGGAAAAACTGGCTGAATTACGCGCAACGTTAGCAGCAACTGCGCAGCCTCAAATTTCTCAAGTACAGCAGGAGCTTGCCTGAATGTATTCACGGATTGCGGGTGTTGGCAGTTATTTGCCGGGAAACCCAGTTACAAATAACGATTTGGCGGCGCGCGGAATTGATACCAACGACGAGTGGATTACAACCCGTACGGGTATTCGGAGCCGCTATCTAGCGGATGAAGGTCAAACGTCCAGCGAACTTGGTTTACTGGCGGCTCAACGGGCGCTGGAGATGGCTGGTATTTCGGCTGCTGACCTTGATCTCATCATTGTCGCAACATCAACCCCCGATTTTATTTTTCCGAGCACAGCCTGTTTGATTCAAGGCAAGCTGGGCAATAAAGGTGCTGTCGCATTTGACCTGCAGGCGGTCTGTAGTGGCTTTGTGTATGCACTGACCGTGGCTGACAAATTTATCAAGTCAGGCACGCACAAAAAAGCGTTAGTGATCGGTGCTGAGGTTTTTTCGCGCATTCTGGACTGGCAAGACCGTGGTACCTGTGTGTTGTTCGGTGATGGCGCGGGCGCTGTTGTACTTGAAGCTTCGGAAGCTCCCGGTATTTTGGCGACGGCATTACATGCTGATGGTAGCCAGCAGGGAATCTTGAACGTTCCGGGTCAAGTCTGTGGCGGTAAGGTTACAGGTGATCCTTTCCTCCGTATGGATGGTCAGGCGGTCTTCAAATTCGCGGTTCGGGCATTGGCCGACGTGGCCGAAGAGTGCTGTGAAATTGCGGGTGTTCCACCAGAACAGTTAGATTGGCTAATCCCCCATCAAGCCAATATTCGTATCATTGAGGCAACGGGTAAAAGGCTGAAAATCCCGACTGAGCGCGTGGTGGTGACGGTTGATCGTCATGGCAATACCTCGGCTGCATCGGTTCCTCTGGCACTTGACGAGGCGGTTCGGAGTGGTCGTATCCAACGCGGACAAACCGTCATGCTCGAAGGTGTTGGTGGTGGTTTCACTTGGGGTGCGGTTCTGTTCCGGTTCTGATTTTTTCTGTCATATTTTCGGATACTTAACGATGGCTTTTGCATTTGTATTTCCGGGCCAAGGCTCGCAAAAAGTTGGGATGATGTCTGCCTACTTGGCCGATGCGGCTGTGGGTGGTGTTGTGTGCGCCACCTTTGATGAGGCTTCTGAAGCACTCGGCGAAGACTTGTGGCAGATGGTTGCTGAAGGTCCCGCTGAAGTCTTGTCGCAAACTGTGAATACGCAGCCAGTGATGTTGACGGCTGGGATTGCCGCGTGGCGTCTGTGGCTAGAGAAGGGCGGTAAGTTGCCTTCAGTGGTGGCTGGTCATAGCTTGGGCGAATATTCCGCGCTAGTCGCTGCCGGCGTCATTAATTTTAAGGATGCGGTACCGCTGGTTCGCCTGCGCGCAGCGGCGATGCAAGAAGCGGTGCCTTTGGGTACGGGTGCAATGGCTGCCATTTTGGCTTTGGATGTGCCAGCGATTCGTGAGGCGTGCGCTGAAGCTATGCAGGAAAATGCGGGTGAAGTGGTTGAGCCAGTGAATTTCAATGATCCGAGTCAAACGGTGATTGCGGGTCACAAAGGTGCTGTTGAGCGTGCCATGGAAGCCTGTAAAGCCAAGGGAGCAAAACGTGCTTTGGCGCTCCCTGTTTCTGCTCCCTTTCATTCCTCACTGATCCGTCCTGCTGCCGACAAGTTGGCGGCTCGTCTTGCTGAGCTGTCATTCAATGTGCCGACGATTTCTGTGATCAATAACGTTGATGTAGCGATTGAGACGGACCCGGAAAAAATCAAAGATGCGCTGATTCGCCAGGCCTACAACCCGGTTCGCTGGGTCGAGACGATGCAGAAAGTCGCTGGAATGGGCGTTGTTCAGGTTGCGGAATGTGGCCCAGGTAAGGTTCTGGCAGGGTTGGCTAAACGTTGCGCAGATACCTTGGTGGGTGTCGCCTTGGCTGATTTGGCTGCCATTGAAGCCAATCTGACGCTGGAGTAATCATGTTGCAAGGACAAGTTGCTTTAGTGACCGGTGCATCACGTGGGATTGGTCAAGCGATAGCGCTAGAACTGGCGAAATTAGGCGCCACCGTAGTCGGTACGGCAACCACGGAAGAGGGCGGTGCAAAGATTTCTGACTATCTGGCAGAGGCGGGCGCCAAGGGCCGTGGAGCCAAACTGGAAGTTCGCGAGGCTGCTGAAGTCGATGCGCTGATTTCCGGTATAGAAAAAGAATTCGGCGCGGTTTCCATTCTGGTTAATAACGCCGGCATTACCCGAGACAATCTGGCTATGCGAATGAAGGATGACGAGTGGGATGCTGTCATCGATACCAATCTGAAAGCAGTTTTCCGTCTTTCCAAGGCCGTTATGCGTGGAATGATGAAGGCTCGCACGGGTCGGATTATCAATGTCACCTCGGTGGTTGGACATTCAGGTAATCCAGGTCAAGCTAATTACTGTGCTGCTAAGGCCGGTGTTTCGGGTATGACGCGTTCTTTGGCCCGCGAGTTGGGCAGTCGGAATATTACGGTCAATTGTGTTGCCCCCGGTTTTATTGATACTGACATGACCAAGTCGCTGGCCGATGAACAGAAATCAGCACTGCTAACCAACATTCCTTTGGGGCGTTTGGGCACCCCAGCGGATATTGCTGCTGCAGTTGTTTTTCTGGCTTCACCCGCTGCAGCCTATGTCACGGGTTCTACCATTCATGTGAATGGTGGAATGTATATGGATTAAGGCAATTCCACTGAACCCAGTTCTTCTGGTTTTTGGTAAACTCTCGTTGTTTTGTTTTATCTTTACTTTTCATATCCCCATTCAGGGAAGGAGCTTTTCGCATGGATAACATCGTTGAACGCGTTAAAAAAATCGTTGCTGAGCAACTGGGCGTAAACGAAGCCGACATCAAGAATGAATCTTCATTTGTGGATGACCTCGGTGCTGACTCTCTGGATACCGTTGAACTGGTTATGGCATTGGAAGAAGAATTCGAGTGCGAAATTCCTGATGAAGATGCTGAGAAAATTACCACTGTTCAGCAAGCTATTGATTACGTTGTGGCTAACAAGAAGTAATCTGGCACTGAATTGAAGTCTGTAAGGCCGGCTTTATGTCGGCCTTAATGTTATTTAACCTCATCAACACTAGGTTCCGTTGGGTTATCCCTGAGGGCCACGTCTGATCTGGAGTTCATCTTGGCACGTCGTAGAGTCGTTGTAACCGGCCTGGGCATTATTAGTCCCGTTGGCAATTCCGTTGAAGAAGCTTGGCAAAATATTTTGGCTGGTAAGTCAGGCATTGATCGTGTGACGCGATTCGATGTTTCTAATTTTCCTGTCCAGTTTGCCGGTGAAGTGAAAAACTTCGATGTTACCTCCTATATTTCTGCCAGGGATGCTCGTCGGATGGGTGAGTTCATCCATTACGGCTTGGCCGCTGGTATTCAGGCTGTGCGTGATGCCGGG
>JBEGTT010000150.1:0-5080 GCA_041179245.1 Pseudomonadota bacterium | reverse complement strand
GTTTTCCTGACGGCTAGTGCGGAAGTTCGCGGTGAACGGCGCTATAAACAGCTGATTGCAGCTGGACAAGCGGCTGATTTAGAAACGATCGTGGCAGATTTGAAGGCTCGGGATGAGCGCGATAGCCAAAGAGCCGTTGCACCACTGCAGCAATTACCAGATGCCCATTTGCTTGACACGTCTGATTTATCGATCGAAAAAACAGTAGCCCAGGTTTTAAGCTGGGCTACTTGATGTTGCGTGGTGCGAAAGGGAGGAGAGCAGCTTAAATAGCCGCTTCGTTCGTTTCACCCGTACGAATACGGACAACTTGCTCAACTGACGAGACAAAAATCTTGCCATCGCCAATTTTGCCGGTGCGAGCCGCTTTGATGATGGCTTCTAGTGCGCCGTCCACGATATCGCTGTTGACGATAATCTCAATTTTGATTTTTGGTAAAAAATCCACGACGTACTCCGCACCACGGTAAAGTTCAGTGTGGCCTTTTTGACGGCCAAAACCTTTAACTTCCGTTACGGTAAGACCTGTTACCCCAAGTTCAGATAAAGCCTCACGTACTTCATCGAGTTTAAAGGGCTTGATAACGGCCTCAATTTTTTTCATTACAACTCTCCTTGGTCAAAATTCGTCTTGATAACGATTGGTAATAGGATACCGCCAATCTTTGCCAAATGCCCGTTTTGTCACACGGATACCCGGTGGTGCCTGACGGCGTTTGTATTCTGCGATTCGTAATAATCGAACTACCTTGCGTACAGCATCTTCAGGCAATCCAGCAGCGATCATCTCTTTTGGACTTTGTTCGGCTTCCATATACCGTTGAACAATATCATCCAGAACCTCGTAAGGTGGTAGTGAATCTTGGTCAGTTTGATCGGGGCGAAGTTCCGCTGAAGGTGGGCGCGTGATGATGTTTTCAGGAATGACGGGGGAAATTGAGTTCCGGTACCACGACAGCTTCCATACCAAGGTTTTATAAACATCTTTAATCACGGCAAAACCGCCCGCCATGTCCCCGTATAAGGTGGCATAACCAACAGCCATTTCTGATTTATTGCCCGTGGTGAGAACCAACGCGCCAGTCTTGTTGGATAAAGCCATGAGTAACGTTCCACGGATTCTGGCCTGAAGATTTTCTTCGGTGGTATCTGCGGGTAATCCTGCAAATTGGGGGGCTAATAAATTCTCATAGATATCCATTGCGGCTGCAATGGGAATTTCGTCATAACGAACACCCAACGCGGCGACCAAAGCGCGAGAGTCATCTAGACTCATTTGGGCGGTGTAGGGGGATTGCAGCATCACCGCACGAACCTTATTGGCACCCAAGGCATCCACTGCAATACATAGCGTGAGTGCTGAATCAATGCCGCCAGATAGACCAATGATGGCGCCAGGGAAACCATTTTTCTCAATGTAGTCCCTGACACCAAGCACTAACGCTGCATATACCTCTGCTTCAACAGAAAGGAGAGGGCGGTTTGGCCCCTGTGCTACGGCTGGCCCATCCACGGTGAAAGTTTGAGTGGCTGATAAAAATTGCGGCATTTGCTGACGAACAACGCCGGAGCCGTCCATGATGAAAGAACCACCATCAAATACCAGTTCATCTTGCCCGCCGACGGAATTGGCGTAAACCACGGGTAATCCAGTCGCTAACACTCGGTTACGTATACAAGTTTCGCGGTCAGCCAGCTTGTTGCCATGGAAGGGCGAAGCATTAAGTACCAGCAAAATTTCAGCCCCTGCATTTGCTGATGACTCGGCAACCCCGGGACGCCAAATATCCTCACAAATAGCGATGCCACATTGCGTTCCGGCGACCTGGATTACGCAAGTTTGGTTTCCCGGAGTGAAGTAGCGCACTTCATCAAAAACCTCTGTGTTTGGTAGGCATTGCTTGTAGTAGGTTCCTAAACAACGCCCACCTTGTAAAACAGAAGCTGCGTTATAACGCCTGCCGCCTACCATTTCAGGGTGCCCAACAACGACTGCCAGTGCTGGCGAAACTTCAGTCAAACGCGCAGCTAACACCTTAAGCGCTTCAGCACTTGCACGATAGAAATCGGGGCGGAGGAGTAAATCTTCAGGCGGGTAACCACAAAGTGATAACTCTGGTGTTAGCAAGACATCGGCTTTTTGTTCTGAAGCAAGGGTAGCGGCAGAAACGATGGTTTCCACGTTGGCTTGGAAATCAGCCAATCGGGAATTTATCTGTGCAATAGCGACATTTAAAACAGGCATGGGCGCTTAAACCAAGAAAGGTATCGACGAAAAATGGAAATTATAGCGGCACTCAATGCTTTGAGAGTGCTTTCAAGATTGCCGCCAAACTGTTGATTCCGTATAATCTACCGTTTTTCACCTTGCCCTACCGTAATCGCATGACGGAGGGCATTTCCCAAGAGGAGAATTCATGCGCCATTATGAAATCGTATTTATCGTTCACCCGGACCAGAGTGAACAAGTGCCGGCCATGGTCGAGCGCTATACAGGTTTGGTCGCTGGCAAAAACGGCAAGGTTCACCGTCTAGAAGATTGGGGCCGCCGCCAATTGTCATATCCAATCCAGAAAATTCATAAAGCTCACTACGTGCTAATGAATATCGAATGTGACGGTGAAACTCTGAATGAACTCGAACATGCCTTCAAGTTCAACGACGCTGTACTGCGTCACCTGACTATCAAGATGAAGGCTGCTGTAACAACACCTTCACCTATGATGAAGGAAGAGAAGTCTAAGTCTCTGATCGCCAGCGAAACTGCGACAGAACAGGCTCCAGCCTAATTTTGAATTATTAGGCGAATCAGAAAACCATTGAGTGTTGATTGAGTAGTGTTCCGGTGTCCAACCAGCTTGTCCTTATAGGAAAACTGGATGAACGCAAAGCCTTACGCTACACCCCCGCTGGCTTGCCAGTGAGTGAGGCCAAGGTTTTACATGCTTCTGAGCAGTTTGAAGCAGGCAAACCAAGGCAGGTAGTGTGCGAAGTTGGTGTGTTGGCTTTGGGTGATACGGCTCGCTGGTTAGAGGCAGCTCCGTTGGGTAAAGAAGTGAAACTCACCGGTTTTGTAGCAGCTAGAAGTCAACACAGCAAAGGTCTGGTTCTGCACGTACAACAGATTGAATTTTTAGAAGGAATAGAAAATGGCTCGCTTCTTCAAAAAGAAGGATGATGACAAAAAGAAAAAACGCGGCTCTAGCTTGTTCAAGCGCCGCAAGTTCTGCCGCTTCACGGCTGAGCGCGTTGTTCAAATTGACTATAAGGACATTGATGTCCTGAAGGAATTCATCGCTGAAAACGCCAAGATCATGCCGGCTCGTTTGACGGGCACTAAGGCTGGCTACCAGCGCCAACTGTCTACAGCTATCAAGCGCGCTCGTTTCCTGGCGCTGATGCCGTACACCGATAACCACCAGTAAGCCGGAGAGCACATCATGCAAATTATTCTGCTCGAAAAAGTTGTTAACCTAGGCAATCTGGGTGATGTCATTAAGGTTAAGGACGGTTACGCACGTAACTTCCTGATCCCGACAGGGCGCGCAAAGCGTGCGACACCATCTGCACTGGCTGAGTTTGAAGCTCGCCGCGCGGAACTGGAAAAAATCCAGGCTGAAAAGCTGGCCGCTGCTGAAGCATTTGGCCAAAAACTCAATGGTCAGACTATCGGTATTAACCGTAAGTCAGGTGTTGATGGCCGTCTGTTCGGTTCTGTGACCAACTACGACGTGGCTGATGCGCTTAAGGCAGCAGGTCATTCTGTTGATAAGGCATCTATCCGCATGCCGGAAGGTCCATTGAAGACCATTGGCGATTTCCCCTTGGAAATTAGCTTGCATACCGATGTGGTTGTTACAGTTACTGTTGCAGTACGCGGCGAATAATTCGTCAGCCAGTAACGTTAAAAACCCTGCTTCGGCAGGGTTTTTTTATCGCTATTTATTTATCGATTTTACCGTTAATAACGCGCTTAAATTCTCAAGAGGATAAAATCCCTAACCATGAATTCTAAATTTCAGCGCCCATCAACAAAATCTCTCGAGATTGATTCTGCCTTAGCCCAGCTCCGGGTTCCTCCTCATTCAATCGAAGCGGAACAGTCAGTATTAGGTGGTCTGTTGCTAGACAATCAGGCTTGGGACCGAATTGGCGATCTCATTTCCGATCTTGATTTTTACCGCGACGAACATCGCCGAATTTATCGTCAGATTCGCCGTTTATTAGAGTTGGGAAAACCGGCTGACGTTGTAACGGTGGCCGAAGCGCTGGATGCAGCTGGGGAGGCTGACCACACCGGCGGACTCGCTTATCTTGGTGAGTTGGCAGCAAATACGCCATCTGCGGGCAACATCAAGCGATATGCAGAAATCGTTCGTGAGCGATCAGTGTTGCGGCGCTTGGTGGCTGTGGCGGATGAAATTGCCGGTAATGCGCTGAACCCTTTGGGTCGAGATGCCAAAATTCTGCTGGATGAAGCGGAAGCAAAGATTTTCGAGATTGCTGAAGCCGGCGCCCGCCATAGTGAAGGCTTCCAGCATATTCACCCGCTGCTGTCTCAGGTTGTGGAACGGATTCAGGAACTGCATGACCGTGATAATCCATCTGATATTACCGGGGTGCCAACCGGGTTTACCGATCTGGATCAAAGGACCTCTGGCTTACAACCGGGTGACCTGATCATCGTTGCAGGCCGCCCCTCGATGGGAAAAACCGCTTTTGCGCTCAACATTGCCGAAAATGTTGCTGTTGATACGGGGTTACCGGTAGCCGTATTTTCCATGGAAATGGGCGGAAGCCAGTTAGCCATGCGGATGTTAACCTCGATCGGAAGGCTCGATTCACAAAGGGTTCGTACAGGTCGTTTGACCGATGATGAGTGGTCAAAATTGTCTTTCGCGCTGGGAAAACTCCACGAAGCCCCTATTTACATTGATGAGTCTGGCGGATTGAACCCCGTCGATTTACGAGCCAGAGCGCGGCGCTTATACCGTCAGTGCGGCCAACTGGGTCTGATCGTAGTGGATTACATTCAGTTGATGGTATCGGCAAAACAAAATGAAAATCGAGCCACTGAAGT
>JBEGTT010000149.1:0-2578 GCA_041179245.1 Pseudomonadota bacterium | reverse complement strand
GTACTACTGAAATCGCGGTTATCTCCTTGAATGGCGTGGTTTACTCCGACTCTGTACGTATCGGTGGCGACCGTTTTGACGAATCTATCGTCAACTATGTACGTCGCAACTACGGCAGCGTGATTGGCGATGCAACTGCTGAACGTATCAAACAAGAAATTGGCTGTGCGTTTGCGGGCAGTGAAATCCGTGAGATCGACGTTCGCGGTCGCAACCTCGCTGAAGGTGTACCGCGCAGTTTTACCCTTAGTTCCGATGAAATCCTCGAAGCCCTGCAAGAGCCTTTGGCTGGCATAGTTCAAGCGGTAAAAAGTGCGCTTGAGCAGTCTCCACCAGAATTGGCTTCCGACATCGCCGAAAGCGGTGTGGTCTTGACCGGCGGTGGTGCTTTGCTGCGCGATATTGACCGTTTGTTATCCCACGAAACCGGCCTGCCATTCATTGTCGCTGAAGATCCATTGACCTGTGTTGCCCGTGGTGGCGGTATGGCGATGGAAATGAACGACAAGCGTATTGATCTGCTGTCGTCCTGATTCAGCATAAAACGGTGGCCTGTGCCACCGTTTTACCTTTGCGGGAGGCTTTGGCTATCAAACCCTTATTCACTAGCAGTACCTCAGTTACCATGCGTGTCGTGGTACTTATTGTCGCCATGATGGCGCTGATTCTCGTGGGTCTCTACACCCCTTGGCTCAAGCAAGTCCGGCAACAACTCAACTTCCTCACCGTCCCCTTTTATCAAGTTACCGATATTCCGCGCCGCATTGGTGAATGGAGCAGCGGCGCTTTAACGTCTGAAAAAGATATACGGGCGGAAAATGAGCGGCTGAAAATTGAAGTGCTTATCTACCAGCGCAAACAGCAGCAAATGGCCGCTTTGGCCGCTGAAAACGTGCGTTTGCGCCAGTTGCTGAACGGCAAAGATATGCTGCAGGATCGTGTGCTGATTGCCGAGTTGATCGGCGTTTCACCCAATCCGCTCAGTCACATTGTGATGATTAATCGCGGCAGCAGAGAAGGTGTTTACGAAGGTCAGCCGGTGTTGGATGCCTTTGGCTTGATGGGGCAAATTGTTGAGGTAGATGACGACACCAGCCGCGTTCTGTTAATTTCTGATTCAACCCACGCCATCCCCGTACAAGTCAATCGCAATGGTGTGCGCGCCATCGCTGAAGGTACGGGCGATTTAAACCGTTTGAGTTTGCGCCATGTCTCCATCAATGCCGATATCCGCGAAGGCGATATTCTGGTCAGCTCTGGCCTTGGTGAGCGCTTCCCAGTGGGTTATCCCGTCGCGGAAGTAGAGCAAGTGGTACGCAATTCCGGGCAGGCGTTTGCGCGCGTTATCGCCCGCCCCATGGCGCGCTTGGACCGCAGCCGCCATGTGCTTTTGGTGTTCGATACTCATACCCAACCTACTGACCGCACCCAACCCTCCACCCAGCCCACCGATCACAGCGCAGCCTTGCCTGCGGCGGCACATTAATGATTCCGCTGCACTGGAATAGTCATCTGGTGATTCTGGCCAGTTTTGTCTTAGCGCTCTTATTGGCGGTCTACCCTTTACCGCTGGAGTGGCGCTGGTGGCGACCCGAGTTTGTGCTCTTGGTCGCTATCTTTTGGATCTCGGTTTTCCCGCTGACCATCAGCTTGTTTTTTCTCTGCGGCCTCGGTCTATATCAAGATTTACTGGAAGGTGTGCCGCTTGGACAGCACGCTTTATCCATGGTGATAGTCTCCTATATCTGTATTCTCTCCTATCAACGCGTGCGCAATTTTGCCGTCTGGAAAGAGGCGGGTTGGGTGTTTGTGCTGGTGGGCTTGGCACAGTTGCCGGGCAATTGGGTGCAAAGTATGTCGGGGCGGCCACTATCGGGTTTGCTGTTTTTGGCACCGGCCTTAACCAGCGCTTTGATTTGGCCATTACTGCGCTTGCTGTTGGATCGAGTGAGTCGGCATTACCGAATTACCTAAACTGAATTGCCTAAACCATAGCCTAATAAAAATTCAAACGGCACAAGCCGTTCAGTAGGAGTTCACACGTGAACCCGCAACATTCACCTTCGCTCTATTTGGCTTCACAATCGCCGCGCCGCCGCGAACTCTTGCAGCAAATTGGCGTGTCGTATCAAGTTGTTGCTGCGGATGTCATAGAAGTACCTCGCAGCCAAGAATCCCCCAGCGATTACGTGCAGCGCTTAGCGCGCGAAAAAGCCGCAGCGGGTTTAGCCAGTGTGCAGCGCTTAGGCCTAGCGGCCAAGCCAGTCTTGGGCGCGGATACGATTGTCGTTATCAACAATGAAATTTTAGAGAAACCGCGCGACGCTGAACACGCCGCCGATATGCTGCGCAAGCTGGCGGGCGCCACCCATCAAGTGATGACGGCAGTCGCTATGATTGTGGAACAAACGTGCACCATAAAACTTTCAGTGACCGATGTGGTCTTTCGTCCGTTAACAGAAATTGAGATCGCCGCTTACTGGCATACCGGTGAGCCCTGCGACAAAGCGGGCGGTTACGCCATTCAAGGTTTAGGCGCGGTATTCGTGCAACAAATTCGTGGTAGCTATACCGGCGT
>JBEGTT010000148.1:0-5000 GCA_041179245.1 Pseudomonadota bacterium | reverse complement strand
ATCTCTGGATTTTGCCCGCGTTGTGACCTCGAACTCGTTTACGACGACAGCTCAGCGCAAGATCCCTTGGGCCGACTGGAACCCAAAACCGAGTTCATCTGTGACCGCTGCGACCACACTGTCGTGGCCTCCGTCAGAGGTAAAAGGCCCTACGCTTTGTCCGTCGTCCGGCGGGAAATTTATCGCCGCGTCCGATTAGGACTCTACCTACAAGAACCGCAGTAGTTATAAAGAACATCGCTTCTCGCGCTGAGTGCACCACCCAAGGCTCATCCAATCTCTTTAGCAACTTCAACCATAAGGATTGCTAATAATGGCGGCAGAAAAAAAAGTAGAACTTGATGAAGGTCCGAAACTGGTCAAAGTTCTCCCCGGTGAGCTTGATCTGGGCGGGAAAATCATGTGCATGTTATACAACGGGGACCGTCGGATTATCCGAACTATTGGCCAAACCATCACTAACCAGTCCGACTTAGATGGACTCTTCAGTAAAGGGCTGTACAAGTTAGAAGGCGATTTTGTTCACAAACGGAATGACGCGCCGGCAAGATCCTCCTCAAACAGCAAATTCCGGCGAGGTGCCGGTGGCCGGCGGCTTGACGTTAGCGTTACCGCAAAACCCAAAAAAATAACTGAAGTCCCGCTCGAAAAAACCAAGGTTAAAGTTGGCATGTTGATGCAGCTACAGCCCAAGTGGCCGGATGCGCCGCGGTATACAGTGCGGCTAATTGGCTACCAGAAAGATATGGGCATTATGGTGACCGCCCCAGAAATGACTGGCGAGTACGTCATGATTCGGGAGTGGGATGGGTTTACTGTTCGATTTTTCTCCGGCCTGGCAGCCTATGCCTTCGACACCTCGGCCATGAAACAGACCCTAGTTCCTTACCCTATGCTGCACCTGACCTACCCCAAGACGGTAAGGTTCCAGCAGATCCGCACCAAACCCCGGCTAGAATTGGAATTGATTGCCGTGGCCCACAATGAAGCCAAAGGCTTGGCGGCATCGGTCAGAATTGCTGACCTCAGTGTAGGCGGAGCCAGCCTGAACTCCAAGACACCCTTAGGCAAAACAGGGGACGACTTCAAATTAAAATTCAAGGTAAAAGTCGAGGAAATCGAGGTGTTAATGGAGCTAGATACTCAGATTCGGAAAAGTACGCCCAGCAACGAAGATCCGACCGTCGTTAACTACGGGGTGAGTTTCCAAAATGTTCCTGACGATATGGAACTCGCGCTATCCGCCTTCGTCAACAACGCCATGCTTGACATGATGTGACGCATGCAAAAATCGATACGTAAAAAGCGTATGTCAAACTCAACGCCCAGTTATTCGTTTTGGTGTCATTAACATCAGTGGAACAGCACATAGCTGGGTCAAACACTTCTGGTTTTTGTATGATTGTCTCTTTCTTCGTTATTGAGCTTCGTACCAGCCCTTAGTTTGATTGACGACCTTTACGACCAGCAACATCACAGGTACTTCGATCAACACTCCAACCACTGTGGCTAGCGCAGCCCCGGATTCAAAACCGAAGATACTGATGGCGGCTGCAACGGCCAGTTCAAAGAAATTGCTGGCACCAATCAAGGCGGATGGGCAGGCGATATTATGTTGCTCGCCAACTGCTCGATTCAGCCAATAAGCCAAGGCTGAGTTGAATAAGACCTGAATCAGAATCGGCACCGCCAGTAGCGCAATCACTAACGGCTGCTTGATGATGGCCTCACCTTGGAAGGCAAACAGCAATACCAATGTCGCCAACAAAGCAGATATTGACCAAGGGCCTATCTTTTCCATTGCCGCATCAAAAGCATCCTGCCCTTTGGACAAAAGGGCTTTGCGCCAAGCTTGAGCAATAAGCACAGGGATAACGATATACAGCACGACCGAGGTCAGTAATGTTCCCCAAGGCACAGTGATCGCCGAAATCCCGAGAAGGAATGCCACTAATGGGGCAAAAGCGAAAACCATAATGCTGTCGTTTAACGCCACCTGAGAAAGCGTGAATAACGGGTCACCATTCGATAAACGACTCCAGACAAAGACCATCGCCGTACAGGGCGCAGCGGCTAATAGAATCAGACCAGCGATGTAACTGTCGAGTTGGTCGGCGGGCAGGTAGGGCGCGAACCACTGGTGGATAAACAACCAGCCCAAAAAAGCCATCGAGAAAGGCTTAACCAGCCAATTCACAAACAGCGTGACGCCGATGCCGCGCACATGCTGTTTGACCTCATGCAACGCACCAAAGTCGACTTTGACCAGCATGGGAATCACCATCACCCAAATCAGCAGGCCAACCGGCAAATTAACTTGAGCGACTTCAAGGTGCCCAATCGCTTGAAAAACGCTAGGCGCCAATTGCCCAAGGACCACCCCCGTCACGATGCAAAGAAAAACCCAGATAGTCAGATAACGCTCGAAGATATTCATAACTTTTCCCTATAGCCCCAGCGCTTCGCGAACCGCCGGTATCAACCGTGCGCGAATGTCGTCACGAACTTGGATAAAACTTTCAATCGGCTCGCCATGTGGATCATGGAAGGGCAGGTGAATTCGCGGCACCGGGCGCGGGAAGATCGGACAAGTTTCCTTGGCGTTGTCACAAACTGTGACCACAAGGTCGATGGGCTTATCCATCACCGCATCAAGGTCTTTGGGATACAGACCATCCGTCGGTAAATTGGCGAGCTTCAGTGCTTCTATCGCACCATCTGCCACCTTGGGCTGCGGCACGGTTCCTGCGGAAAGGCCGCGAACGAGCCCTTTGAGGTCATTATTGACAATGGCTTCCGCCATTTGTGAGCGACATGAATTTCCAGTGCACAGCACCAGAACGTTGAAGGTTGGTTTTTGCATGGTTTCGGTATGGAAGTTAAGGCGTGTTTTCAGGGCAGCACGGAACAACAGCTTCACCGCAAGAAATACCCGCGCAGCAGTGTTCGGTGAGGTAGGCCAACAAATCGTTCATGGTGGGATAGTTCGCAGAGTAATAAACGAAACGTCCCGATTGCCTTGATGTAGCCAAGCCCGCAATGACCAGCTCTTTCAAATGAAAGGTTAGTCGCCCATTGGCTTCTGTTCCCAATAGTTCAGCAATTCGTCCAACAGACAAACCCTCGGAACCAGCCTGAACCAATAAACGAAAGATTTGCAGGCGAGTTTCCTGCGCAAGAGCACCCAGTGCTGAGACAGCGTTAGTGATATTCATATTTTAATAATAATAGAAATATTAAATCAATACAACAAGGATCACTAAGCACACTCGCTTGAGAAAATCCCGAACCCATAAATCATTGATTTCCGGCATCATCAAATCCAATTCAATCAAGTCGGGATGCTGACGCCGAGCGACTTCGCCGACGGGAAAACAGCGCATCAAAATAAAGCCGGTACCCATCGGAAGAATAAAAAAGCGAATTGGCAGATTCAAGCTTGAATTACAGGCAGAATGAACACCTTGCCGGATAGGCAAGCAGCAAACAAAAAATAAATATTAATCGTTAATTATCATATAGATATGATGAAATTTAAGATAGCCGCTTGGAATGTAAATTCTCTCAAAGTACGCCTGCCACACTTACTAGACTGGCTAGCGGAACAACAGCCCGACGCACTCTGCTTACAAGAAACCAAACTGGAAGATCCGAACTTTCCCGTTTCAGAGATCGAGCAAGCGGGATATCACGTCGCCTTTTCCGGCCAAAAAACCTACAACGGGGTTGCTTTGCTGGCCAAAACCCCAATCACGGAAGTGGTTTGCGGCAATCCCCTTTTCCCCGATGTTCAGAAACGGTTAATTGCCGGCACGGTGTCAGGTATTCGCATCATCAGTGCCTATGTTCCAAACGGCCAAGAAGTCGGTTCAGAGAAGTATGAATACAAACTCCAGTGGCTGGCGGCACTACACGAATGGCTAAGCAATGAACGGGTGCAATACCCTAGGCTGGCTATTTGTGGAGACTACAACATTGCGCCCGATGACCGAGACGTCCATGACCCCAAACGTTGGGGCGATGGCATTTTGTGCTCTCCCGCTGAGCGCTCAGCGTTTCAAGACTTACTGTCTCTTGGACTACACGATGCCTTCCGCCGTTTTGAACAACCCGAAAAATCTTTTTCTTGGTGGGATTACCGGATGCTCGGTTTCCAGAAAAACCATGGCCTGCGCATTGACCATTTGCTGCTGTCCACACCCTTAGCAGCGTTATGCACCTCAGCAGGTATTGACCGAGCACCGCGAAAACGAGAACGGCCATCTGACCATGCACCGGTCTGGGCCATCATCGAATCTGATTAAGGATGCTACCCACTTAAAATAAGCGGGCGAGTTTTTCCCGGTCTGCTGCGTAAATAACACCCTTCTCGGTAATCAGCGCAGTCACTAACTCGGCTGGGGTGACATCAAAAGCGGGATTGCGTACCCGAACACCTTGGGCCGCCCATTGGCAATCGCGGTAACCCGTGACTTCTTCAGCCGCCCGTTCTTCGATGGGAATATCGTCGCCACTAGCAATGTGCATGTCGATAGTTGATAACGGGCAAGCCACATAAAACGGGATGTTGTGGCGCTTAGCCAGCACGGCGACCATGTAGGTACCGATTTTATTGCACACGTCACCATTGGCGGCGACTCGGTCTGTGCCCACAATCACTGCATCAACCTCGCCCTGGCTCATCATAAAACCAGCCATGTTGTCGGTAATCAGGGTAACCGGAATATTTTCTTGCACCATTTCCCATGCCGTGAGCCGAGCACCTTGCAGGAAGGGCCGGGTTTCATCAGCGATCACGCTGATTTTTTTACCTGCCGCGACCGCCGAGCGAATGACACCCAACGCGGTTCCATGCCCCGCAGTCGCTAATGCACCGGCGTTGCAGTGCGTCAACACGCGCGCGCCATCAGCCAGCAATTCAGCCCCATGCTGACCCATTTGTTGATTAATCAGGACATCTTCGGCATGAATCGCCTGAGCCTCAGCGAGCAGAACACCCA
>JBEGTT010000147.1:0-13620 GCA_041179245.1 Pseudomonadota bacterium | reverse complement strand
GGTCGTAACAAACCAACTCCACACCATTAACACCGACGCAAAAACTCTGCTTAATACCGTTTTTGGCCACAGTGCTTTCCGGGGACAACAAGCAGAAATCATTAAACACATCAGTACCGGTGGAGATGCACTGGTACTGATGCCAACGGGTGGCGGAAAATCTCTATGCTACCAACTTCCTTCCATCCTCCGCCAAGGGACTGGCATTGTGGTGTCCCCCCTTATTGCCTTAATGCAGGATCAGGTAGATAAGCTGACCCAACAGGGTATCAAGGCTGCCCTCATTAATGCCAACATCCCCAATGAAGTGGCTCGCGAAACCGTTCAACTTGCTTTTCGCGGTGAACTGGACCTGCTTTACATTTCTCCAGAACGGCTTGTCAGCGATTTTTTCTTAGCCATTCTTGACGGGCTCTATCAGTCCAACAAAATTGCTCTGTTTGCCATTGATGAAGCCCACTGCATTACCCAATGGGGCCACGATTTCCGCCCAGAGTACCGTCAGTTATCAACCCTGCATGACCGCTACCCAAGTGTTCCCAGAATTGCCCTAACGGCAACCGCCGACCCAAAAACCCAAACAGAAATCCGCGAACAACTAGGCCTTTCTCAGGCCAAACGATTTATCAGTAGTTTTCTTCGGCCTAACCTTGCCTATACCGTCACCGATAAGCAAAGCGCCAAACACCAGTTACTCGACTTCCTGCAACCACGAGCAGGTCAGGCCGGCATCGTGTACTGCGCCACTCGAAAGAAAGTCGAACAGATTGCCGACTGGCTTTTCTCAGTGGGTTATAACGCCCTGCCCTACCACGCGGGCTTGTCCCCTGAAATACGCCAAACTGCACTCCAAAGATTCCAGCAGGAGTCCGGTTTAATTGTGGTCGCAACGATTGCTTTTGGCATGGGTATTGATCGCGCTGATGTTCGTTTTGTCGCTCACCTCGACCTACCCCGAAATCTGGAGTCTTACTATCAGGAAACAGGGCGGGCAGGCCGTGATGGGTACGCGGCAGAAAACTGGATGTGTTACGGCCTACATGATGTTCTGACCGTCGTCTTGCGTAATTCGCATTCACCAAGCGCCCATGTTGAACTCATGGAATTACTGGCTTATTGCGAAACACCCAAGTGCCGTCAAGTCGCGTTATTGTCCCATTTCGGCGAAGCCGCTGCACCTTGTGGCATATGTGACAACTGCCTTGAGCCTCCAACGTATTGGGATGCCACTGTCGCAACTCAGAAAGCACTTTCAGTCATCTACCGAACCGGCATGATGTTTGGTTCTCAGCATCTGATTGATGTTCTGCTCGGAAAATCCACACCCAAAGTTCGGGAATACGGCCATGAAAAGCTACCCACCTTTGGCGTCGGCAAAGAGCACAAACGAAGTGAGTGGCGCAGAATATTCCGACAATTACTGGTGGCGGGTTACATCGAATTTAATCCTGAAGGATTTGGCGCCCTACGGTTAACTGAACACGCCCGAACTGTCCTATCAGGTAATGCATCAGTATCATTGAAACAACTTCCGTTGCAAAATATCGGAAAATATTCAAACGAGGAAAAACGAGATGACTGAAAGCTATATCAAGGAAATGATCCGCACAGGATGGCCATTCTTTGGCGTAACACCCAGAGGAGATGTGCTAGCCCGTTATGTATTCATGGGCCCAGTGTATCGCTGGAGCTGGAATCATATGATCCCGACACCGGTTCAGGATGAGGATTTGTGCTGGTTACTACAATCGTCTTCTGAAGAGGGTCACTCCCTTGCCGGGAGTGACGCCACTGTTATTACCGAAAAGCCAAAAGCATCAAAGCGCAAGTAATTCGCGGGAGTGCTGGGCAATCATCCACTCTTCGTTAGTGGGCACAACCAAACAACGAACTCGGCTATCTGGATGACTGATGGTACGGCCACGGATACCACTTTCACTATTGAGTGGCTCATCCAAATGCAGTCCCATCCAAACCAACTGACGACAAACCGCTGCACGAATGGGTGCAGCGTTTTCACCAATACCACCAGTAAACACCAGCGCGTCCAAGCCACCAATCGCGGCTGCCAACGAACCAATCTCTCGAACAAGGCGATAAACGTAAAGATCGATTGCTTCTTTAGCTGTCGACTCTTCACTATTCAACAACGTGCGCATATCTTGCGAAATGCCGGAAACACCTAGAAGACCTGATTCTTTATAGAGCATGTTACAGATGGCGTTGATGTCCATCTTTTCCTGTTGCACCAAATGCAGTACCACGCCGGCATCCAGCGTGCCGCAGCGAGTGCCCATCATTAGGCCATCAATTGCTGTAAATCCCATACTGCTCGCTTGGCTCTTGCCGTCCAAAATGGCACAGGCTGAAGAGCCATTACCCAAATGAGCTACTACCACTCGACCGCTCGCACGCTCTCCGAGCAAAGCTGGCAATTGCTGGGCAACGTATTCGTAGGAAAGCCCGTGAAAGCCGTAGCGCTTAATACCTTTGTCCGTTAAACGGCGAGGCAAAGCAAACGCCTGAGCTACCGCAGGATTAGTGCGGTGGAACGCGGTATCAAAACAGGCCACCTGCGGCATTTTAGGAAGTAATGCTGCAATGGCATTAACGCCACCCAAGTTATGCGGTTGGTGCAAAGGCGCTAAAGAAATCAATTCGCCAAGAAATAACATCGACTGGTCATCAAGTTTGAGCGGCGCAGAGAAACGCTCACCACCATGCACAACTCGATGACCTACGGCGACGATTTCCCATTCTTGATCGTGTTCTTCGAGCCATTCCAGCAGATGTTGCAAACCGGCTTGATGGGCGCCTTCTTTGGGAAGGTCTAGAACGCTATCAGTCAGTGTTTCGCCAACGGCGTTTTTGACTTTCAGTTTCGGTGTTGCACCAAGCCCATCAATTTGCCCCGCAAAAGCCGCTTGCTCAGGAATGGGGCCACCATCAACCGGCAGCGCAAACAAAGCGAACTTGATGCTGGAAGAGCCCGCATTGAGCGTCAGGATTGCGGAAAGTTTAGGTTTTGTAGCTTGGGCTTTCACGATTTAACTCCCATTTTTTTACGGGCATGGACCATTAATACAGCAAGGACACAGGATGCGGTTCGGGTTTCGGCACTATCCGCACGCGAGGTTAGGATAATCGGAACGCGAGCACCCAAAACCACACCCGCCATCAGTGCGTTACCGAAATACTCCAGTTGTTTAACCAGCATATTTCCAGATTCCAAATCAGGCACGACAAGAATGTCAGCATTGCCCGCTACGGGTGAGTTAATCCCTTTGGTTTTTGCGGCAGCAAGCGAAATCGCATTATCAAACGCCAGTGGGCCATCCAAAATAGCCCCCTTGATTTGTCCTCGATCCGCCATTTTGCACAGTGCCGCGGCTTCCAGTGTGGAAGGAATAGCGGAAGTCACCGTTTCCACTGCCGACAGAATGGCAACTTTGGGTTCTGGCGTACCCAACAGGTGAGCTAGGTCAATCACGTTCTGAACAATGTCCACTTTGGCATTGAGGTCAGGCGCGATGTTAATCCCCGCATCGGTAATCAATAGCGGCTTATCGTAAGTCGGTACCTGTGCCCACATGGCATGACTGATCCGGCGTGCAGTTCGCAAGCCGTGGTCACGGGAAACCACTTCTGCCATCAGCTCGTCGGTATGCAGGCTGCCTTTCATGATCGCTTCAGCACGACCTTGGCGAACCAAGGCCACAGCCTTTTCTGCAGATTCAAGGCTATGCTCCGTGGACAGGATTTCAACCCCTTCTAACGAGAGTCCTTCCTGTGCAGCCACTGCGCGAATACGACTTTCTGGCCCAACCAGAATCGGTTCAATCAGCCCATCCCGTCGAGCCATCAGTGCGCCAGACAAGGAAACCGCATCACAGGGATGGCAAACCGAAGTCACCACCGGTGTAAGACCCTTGGCTTGATTGAGAAAATTCTGAAAGCGGACGGCTCGTTCAGCCAGAAAAGCTTTTGGATCTGCAGGTGCTTGGAGCATAGCTTTTTCCTTATTTTTTTAGATTAGGCTTAGCCGACGATGTTGTAACCACCATCGATGTACATGGTGCCGCCAGTCAAGCTCTTGGCAACATCACTCACCAAGAAGGCACATAGTGCACCGATGTCTTCGATAGAAACTAGCGTGTGCAGCGGCGCACGTTCAATGGCGTGTTCCATCAGTTTGTCAAAATCCTTGATGCCTGAAGCGGCACGAGTGGCTAATGGACCGGGAGAAATGGCGTGCACGCGGATACCTTTGGGGCCAAGTTCAGACGCCAAATAACGCGACACGGACTGCAGTGCAGCCTTAACCGGGCCCATGAGGCCGTAGTTATCGATCACTTCATCAGCACCCATATAACTCATGGTCAGCAGGCAACCGCCATCTTTCATCAGCGGTTCAGCAAGTTTGGCCATCCGCGCAAATGAGTGGCAGGAAATATCCATCGCCTGTAAGAAACCTTGACGAGAAGAGTCAGTGACGCGGCCATGCAAGTCATTCATCGGGGCAAAAGCAATGGAATGCAGCAGGTAATCCAGCTTGCCCCATTTGGCTTCGATTTCTTTAAATACGGCTTCCATTTGAGCGTCGTCTTCAACGTCCATTGGCAGAATCAGGTCGGCACCCAGTAGTTCGCCTAAGGGGCGAACGTAAGATTCAGATTTCGCGTTGAGGTAGGTTATAGCGTTGTGCGCACCGCACATTTGGAAGGCCTTGGCACAACCATAAGCAATACTGTGATTGTTGGCGATACCAACGACTAAACCTTTTTTACCGTTCAGATTAAACATGCACTTCTCCATAATGATTCATCTTAGAAATATTTGCTGCAAAGCAACATTTCATGACTTTACGCTAATTTTGTGACAAATTCCCTACTTCCAAGCTGGTTAATCAATGCTTGATTGCTTGGTGAAAAACATTTTTGTGTTGCTTCAGGTGCCAGAAACCAGCCCTGTGCCAAATGCTCAGCGGGGTCAAGCCGAACATTTCTAGGACTTGGCAATTTCAGCGAAAACCAATGCTCAGTATTGCTCGTAATGCCGGGGGCGTAACGGTGTCTCCACACGGGAAGAATTTCGTATTGGGTTGAAAATTGGTGATTGATTAAGATATTTACGGGAAACGCCCGTCTGCCCAGTTCGCTAGCCAAAAGTGCCTTTTCAGCAACCAGCCCAGTTTCTTCCAGTAATTCTCTCGCTGCGGTTTGTTCAAACGATTCGCCCGACTCCTGGCTTCCTGTTACCGACTGCCAATAACCGGGATTCGCTGCGCGCTCAATCAATAAAAAATGACCATCTGCGCTGTAAATCACAACCAACACAGAGGCTGGGTTTTTATAAGATTTTGCCAATTTATAAGGTGGGGAGTGGGTCAAGATCAAGCTTGGGGGCGTTGAACAAAACCCAGAAACCACGGTTTTGTTCACGCCACTCGTCGGATACCGCTTGGAGCACCGCAATAAGCGTATCGCGCTCTTCTTCCGGCCAACGGGTAGCTTGCTCAAAAATGAGCACCAAGTTGGCTGAGTTAATCACGGAGGCGTCGCACAGGCAATCGTACAGCGCATCAAAATTCGCACCAAAGTGTTCGGGAAAAGACAGCGCTTGACCCAAGGCTTTTAGGTCAGCGGCGACATCTTCTGACAGTACCAACACGCTTAACGGGATAGAGTTTTCAGTGACTTCAGACTGAATCGTTATCGCTCGTTCAGCATTGATGCGATAAGGCCCAGCCAAATCTGTACGCGTAAGAATGGATGTTGTCATGATAATTCCTGAGTTATTCGACTATCCGGCGAAAACTTTGGTAATGGTCGTCGGTGTAATAAAACACCACGGGCGGATTGCCGCCAGCAATGATCCGACGTGCCCCACGGCTGCGTTCACCGGGTGTTTTGACAGTGTATTCGTGGTAATACCCACGCGCTTCCTTCGGCAACCTTTTCTCAAAATTACAAAACACGACTCCGTCGCGGTCGTAGGGAAACGGCCCGTTGGTTTTAATCAAACGGAGAGTTTGCTGGGCTTCTGGGGGGAGCGCTTTAACCGTGAGGTCATCGCCGGCAAAGGCAGTCTGGAGACATAAAAAAACGCCTCCTATCAGCCATAACAAGAGTGACAGGAAGCGTTTGTGAGTTGCCATTTGTTAGGCCGAAGTACCCGGTGCAACTTCCGCCTTCTGACGCAACCGAATATGCAGTTCACGCAGTTGTTTTTCATCAACGGCTGATGGGGCATTGGTCAGCAAACACTGAGCACGCTGGGTTTTGGGGAAAGCGATTACGTCACGGATGGATTCGGCACCGGTCATCATGGTGACGATCCGATCCAGCCCAAAGGCCAAACCACCGTGTGGGGGCGCGCCGTATTTCAGGGCGTCGAGCAGGAAGCCGAACTTGGCTTGTTGCTCTTCCGGCCCGATGTTAAGCGCAGAAAACACTTTTTCTTGCACATCGGAACGGTGAATGCGGACGGAACCGCCGCCCAGTTCCCAGCCGTTTAATGCCAAGTCGTAGGCTTTTGCCAAACATTTGCCGGGGTCAGTGGTGAGCAATTCCATGTGCTCATCTTTCGGGCTGGTGAAGGGGTGGTGGCAAGCATTCCAGCGATTGTCATCTTCGTCGTATTCGAACATCGGGAAGTCAATGACCCACAGCGGTGCCCACTTGGCGCCAGTGACAAAACCTTTTTCGTGGCCAATCTTGACGCGCAGTGCACCGAGGGCGTCGTTCACAACCTTGGCCTTATCCGCACCGAAGAAAATCAGGTCGCCGGATTGTGCGCCAGTACGTTCGATGACGGCGCGCAACGAGGCTTCAGACAGATTTTTGACGATCGGTGATTGCAGACCGGTTTCGTTAGGCTGGCTGGCGTCGTTAACTTTAATGTAAGCCAAGCCCTTGGCACCGTAGATGCCGACGAACTGGGTGTAAGCGTCGATTTCACCACGGGTTAATGTGGCACCGCCCGGAATACGCATCGCGGCGATACGGCCACCGACACTGTTGGCAACACCGGCGAATACCTTAAACGCAACGTCCTTGAAAGCATCGGTGACCTCGGTGAGTTCCAGTGTGACGCGCAAATCAGGCTTGTCAGAGCCGAAGCGGTGCATGGCTTCAGCGTAGGTCATGCGCGGGAAGTCAGGTAGATCAACGTCAATGGCTTCTTTGAATACCGTACGGATCAGCTTTTCAGTCAAGGCGGTGATCTGGTCTTCCGTCATAAAGGAAGTTTCGATATCGACTTGGGTGAATTCTGGCTGACGGTCAGCGCGGAGATCTTCGTCACGGAAACATTTGACGATTTGGTAATAACGGTCGTAGCCGGCAACCATCAACAACTGCTTAAACAGTTGAGGTGACTGGGGTAGTGCGAAGAAGTGGCCGTCGTGAACGCGGGAAGGCACGAGGTAATCACGAGCACCTTCGGGGGTGGACTTGGTCAGCATCGGCGTTTCGATGTCGATGAAGCCATTGTCGTCAAGGAAACGGCGGAAAGCGCGGGCCGTTTTGTAACGCAGCATCAGGTTGTTTTGCATCTGCGGACGACGCAGATCAATGACACGATGGGTCAGGCGAACATTTTCAGAGAGATTGTCTTCATCCAACTGGAACGGGGGCGTGACCGATGGATTTAATACTTCAATCTCATGGCATAAAATTTCAATTTCGCCAGAAGCGAGATTGGCGTTGGTCGTGCCTGCTGGGCGCGGACGAACCTTGCCGGTGATTTTCAGGCAGAACTCATTCCGCACGCCTTCAGCAATCTTGAAGGCATCCACACGGTCTGGATCACAAACCACTTGAGCGAGACCTTCACGGTCACGCAGGTCGATAAAAATAACCCCACCGTGGTCGCGGCGGCGATGCGCCCAGCCACAGATCGTGACGATTTGGTCGTTGAGGGAGGCGTTAAGTTGTCCGCAGTAATGAGTTCGCATGGAAGTTTCTAAATAGAAAATAAAAATAAATTAGGCGTGAGGGGTGCCGCTGGCATCGGTCGTGACATGTTCTAGTGGTGCGACAACGCCCATGGAAATAATGTATTTCAGCGCTTCATCAACGCTCATTTCCAGCTCAATCACGTCGCTGGCGGGCATCATCAGGAAGAAGCCGGAGGTGGGGTTGGGTGTCGTGGGGACATAGACACTAATGTGCTCACCGGGTAGATGTGCAGCAACCTCATGGGCCGGGGTGCCCGTCTGAAACGCAATCGTCCAGCTACCTTGGCGCGGGTATTGAACCAGCAGGGCTTTGCGGAACGCATTGCCATCGCTGGAAAACAGCGTATCTGAAACCTGTTTAACTGATTTGTAGACCGAGCTGACAACAGGAATTCGGGCCAGCGCGTATTCCCACAAGCGAACAAAACGTTGGCCGATCATGTTGGTGGTAACCAAGCCGGTGATGAGGATGACGCCCAAAGTCAGCACAACGCCAGCGCCGGGAATTTCAAAGCCAAAAAGATTCCGCGGGTGAATAGCGGGTGGTAACAAACGTAAGGTTTGATCCATCGTGCCCACGAACACCGTGAGCACCCAAGCGGTGATTACCAGCGGCACCCAGATGAGTAAACCTGTCAAAAAATAACGCTTAAACATGGCTGAGCAACCCCGATTCAGGAACAATTAGCGGCGCAACCACCTGCCCCGCCCTGACAAGGTGGCGGTTCTGCTGGTTTGGCAGAGCTACCGCCTTTGAAGTCGGTCGCGTACCAACCGCTACCTTTTAATTGAAAACCTGCTGCAGAAAGCAGCTTTGTATAGGTTTCTTTGCCGCACTCTGGGCAAGTTGAAAGCACGGGATCAGACATTTTTTGCAGATGTTCTTTTTGATGACCACAAGCAGAACATCGATATTCGTAGATAGGCATGTGAATCTCCTAAGGGGCGGCGATTATAACTGACGAAGGGTTTGGCAAAACTGTAGATAGCGGTCTGTAGCGCAGAGTTCAAGCCCTTCCACGCATTCTATTGGGTTAAGCCTTCAACCCAAGCCAATTGCTTGGGCAAACAGACGGTTTGAAGATCATAGTTAGCACGAGCGAACTCACGAGCCTGACTGCCCAATCGGAGTTGTTCAGCAGGATTACCAAGGAGATCACAAACCTCAGTAGCAAGTACCTGTGGGTCAAAAAAATCAACCAGCCGGCCCGTCTTGTTATGACTAATCGCTTCTTGCAGAGGCTGAGTGTTGCTGGCAATGATCGCACAGCCGGCACTCATCGCCTCCAGCAAACTCCAAGACAAAACAAAGGGATAAGTAAGATAGACGTGCACCGTTGAAAGTTGAAGCAGGGGAATAAAGTGCTGGTAGGGAATATTCCCAAGAAAATGCACGCGTGACCAATCCGAATCAGAAATTTTGCCTCGAACCTCTTGTACAAAAATATCCTTCCATTTCAGCCCATTCTCGGGGCGAGCACCGTAACTGACATCATCCCCACCCACAATCAACACCCTCGCATTTGGGCGATTCCGTAATATCTCCGGCAAAGCCCGCATGAAAATGTGATAACCCCGATATGGCTCAAGGTTGCGATTCACAAAAGTCACAATTTCGTCATTGCAGCTCAACACCACGTTAGCATTCAGCGTCAGACGCACGTCGGGGTTGGGTGCGACAGCGTGGGTATCAATCCCATCATGGATCACAGCAATCCGATCCCTAAATGGCGCAGGAAAAGTGCTAGCTTGCCAATAGGTAGGCGAAATTCCCGCATCAGCCACTTCAAAATGCAGCAAATTATTCAGATTTTTTAAGCGCAAGCGACAGGCGTCGCCTTCATCTTTGACGGGAAATTCAGGATCAAATCCCACATCAGCCCCGTGCGGGTGATAGAAAAATTCACAGTAAATGGCCAACTTGGCTTGCGGCCAAACCTCTTTCAAAAACAGACTTTCTCCCCAACCATGATGGGCAATAATCACATCAGGAACGAAGCCTTCTGCCTTCATTTTCAGTGCCGCCCGAAAGCACGCTTCCCCTCGAATTGTTTTAGTTTCGAAATCGGATACCCAAGGGTGCACATTGGGTGTCGTGCCCCTACTTGCGGTATAGGGCACCAGCTTCACCCCTTGCCAATCCGCAGCCACAACTTTCTGCATGGTCATAGCAACAACAGCATGCCCACGCTTGACCAGTGCAGGCGCCAAAAACTTGAACTGCCCAGGGAAATTTTGATGGATAAACAGAATGTTCATAGTGTCAGATAGCGTCATCACCACATACCGGGCAGGAAGGATCACAAAAAATATGGCTTCGGGCAAAAGTAGCTGCTAGCCCGTTATATCGCAACAAAAAAGGCTGGAAATCTTTGAGCGGCATTGACTGCCAGCCAGACTTTCGAAGAATCATTTTTAAGGCTTCCCCGGCCAACAACGTTCCGACAACGCCTGTTACGGGCGCAAAAACACCGGTTACCGCGCAACGGTCTTCGGAGACATCTTCACCCTCGGGGAAAAGGCAGTGATAACAGGGACTATTTGGCTTAGCAAAATCAAATATGGCCACCTGTCCGGTAAACCGAACCGCTGAGCCACTCACCAATGGCACCTGAAGTTTCTGGCAAACGCGGTTAATCATGTAACGGGTAGGAAAATTGTCTGAGCAATCGATAACGAGATCAGCTTGGGCGAATAAGCACTCAGCGACCACTTCATCAAGACGGGCTTGAATCGGACAAATATCGGTGAATGTAGAAATCGTTTTTAATGTAGCGGTCGCAGAAACCACTTTGGGCAAACCGACACGATCCAGTGTATGCAATATCTGCCGCTGAAGATTACTCAGATCAACCGTGTCGCCATCCACCAGCGTCAGTCTCCCCACCCCTGCCGCCGTTAGGTAAAGCGCCGCTGGGCACCCCAATCCCCCAGCTCCAACGACGACTACGTGGGACTGCCGAAAAACAGCCTGCCCTTCAACCCCAATTTCGTCCAACAAAATATGCCGGCTGAACTGCTCCAGATAGGCATCTTCCATGATGGATTAGCGGGCGGGCTGGAGAATTTGTGCACCTTTCAACAGATTCAGCGCTTGCATAAATGGGTAATCATTTTTGCTAGTAGGCTCAATCCGCTGCGGTAAAACATCATCGTCATCCTGCGGCTCTTTTTTCGACTTATTGCTTGTGATTGGCTTGGCCGGTATCTGACTGGCTTTTTCTGGTTCTTTGTCATTTACCAGATGCTTTTCCAAGTCAGCTTCACGTAGGCGATTACCGTTGCTGCCATTTGGCGTATCTTCAACCTGGATATCCGGTGTAATGCCTTTAGCCTGAATCGAGCGCCCAGACGGGGTGTAATAGCGTGCCGTGGTTAGCTTGATAGCGGTATTTCCTGCCAGCGGCAATACTGTCTGGACAGAACCTTTACCAAAGGTTTGCGTACCCATAATCACTGCCCGCTTATGATCTTGTAGCGCGCCGGCCACAATTTCGGAAGCTGATGCAGAACCCGCGTTAACCAAAACCACCATCGGCACGCGCTTTACCTCTGCTGGTAATGCCTTCAAAAAATCTTCCCGCGTTCCATGCAGATAGTCCTCTGGTTTAGCTAGATACTCCTGCTTGGCATTCTCAGTACGCCCATCCGTGGAAACAATTTTGGCGTTTTCTGGAAGGAAGGTTGCAGACACGGCGACTGCGCTATTCAACAAACCGCCAGGGTCATTACGCAAATCCAGCACCAAACCTTTTAACGCACCTGATTTGTACAAATCAGCTAGGTGCTTAGCAACAGCGGCTCCCGTATTTTCCTGGAATTGTGTAATCCGAATCCAAGCGAAGCCCGGCTCCACCAACTTAGACTTGACGCTCTGAACCTTGATGACTTCACGCACCAAGGTCATTTCCAGCGGTTTAGCTTCGCCTTTACGCAGTACTGAAATCCGAAGTGACGTTTGTGGCTTGCCGCGCATCTTTTTCACGGCTTCACCCAAGGTCAGACCTTTGACGGGCGTATCATCGAGTTTGAAAATCAGATCGCCTGATTTAAGTCCTGCACGAAAAGCTGGCGTATCTTCAATGGGGGAAATAACTTTAACCAAGCCATCCTCCATACCGACTTCGATGCCCAGCCCCCCAAATTCACCCTGCGTACCCACCTGAAGCTCCTTAAAAGCATCTGCATCAAGATAAGCCGAATGGGGGTCCAGATTACTCAACATGCCCGAAATCGCATTGGCGATCATCTTCTTATCTTCGACAGGTTCAACATACCCCTGCTTGATCGCGTTAAAAACCTCAGCGAAGGTTCTTAGATCTTCTAAGGGCAGTGTATTGCGAACATCTTTGCCGGCAATAGCAGGAACCTGCAACGTAATCATGGCACCAGCGATAAAACCGGCTACAACTAGGGAAATTTTGGTAAGTTTACTCATCGGGAACTGGCCCATTTCAAAGGGTCTAAAGGTCGGCCTTGGTGGCGGATTTCAAAGTATAAACCGGATTCACTATCTCCTCCGTTGGTTCCGACGCTCGCAATCGTTTCACCATTTTTCACATTTTCCCCAACCTTGCGCTGAACGGTCTCGTTGTAACCGTAAATACTAAGGTAACCATCACCATGATCTAGGATGAGTAAGTTACCGAATCCCCTCATCCAGTCTGCGAAAACCACATTGCCATTGGCAATTGCCTTCACCGGCGTCCCTTTACTGGCGTGGATAAATAAACCCTTCCAAGTTCCCCCACCATCACGAGGACTACCAAATCGCCCAGCAATCGGGCCTTGCACTGGCATTTTTAGATTCGTGGTTAACCCATGCAGCGGCTGAGAGGTCTGAGCTATACCCGCTGTCGCCGTAGAAGGAGGCGAAGCAGGTGCCCCACTTGGTTTTTTCGCCAACCGTGCCGCTTCTGCCGCTTTTTGTTCACGCGCCTTACGAGCAATTTGTTCTAACACTTTGTCAATCAACTGGCTTAGGCGCTTTTCATCCTGCTGCAGACTGGAAATTTGTTGCTTTTGTTTTTCCACCTTACCACTCAGCGCCATCACCAGTTCTTGATGCCGATCACGCTGACGGAGCTGCTCTGTCTGCTTAGACCGTTGTTGTTGTAACAGTGTATGTAATTCGTCATTTTTGATTTGTAGATCAGCAGCTAGGCGGCGCTTCTCAGCTAAATCCGCGCGAAACTCACCCACCAACGCTTTGCGACTCTGGGCCAATACGGTCAGGTAATACTGGTCTCGCTGAACCTTCACATGCTCATCACCATCGAACATACTTTGCAAATCATCTGGCGTTCCCCGAACATACTGTTGATACAGCGTTCGCTCCAACTGCGCTTGCTGAGCGGAAATCCTACGTGAAAGATCATCCGACTGCCGCCGTATCTCAGCCAACCTACTCTCAAGCACAAGCCTTTTCCGGGCAAGCTCATCAAGGTCTCGTTGTAATTGCTGAACCTGCACTTCCAAATCCCGAACTTCTTGTTGCGCCTTCCGCCGCGAAGCCTCATTCGTCGATAATTCTTTTCTAAGTGCCTCAATACGGCCCCTAATAACCTGCAAATTCTTTTGCTGATCCTGCAGCGCTGGCTCGGGTGCAGCCAGAGGCGCTCGCTGGCATACAAAGACCATGCAAATGACCAGCAAGGCAT
>JBEGTT010000146.1:0-12635 GCA_041179245.1 Pseudomonadota bacterium | reverse complement strand
ATTGCATAAACAATATTTTTATCAAAATTTAGGAGTGTCTCCTGATAGTTCGGTAGAAGACGGTCACAAATAGTGTCAAATCTTGTTTTGAACTTCTGCGGCTTAGTGTTCGCAATTGGATCGTACGTTTCACTGAATAGATCAGCTTGGCTGATTTGCCCACTGTTGATGGCCATCTCAAAGATGCTACTTACTTTAGCTACTGCCTCAGACACACGGGCGGGCATACTTGCATGTTGATCTATTGCCCGACTTCCAGCGGACCCCAATTTAAATACATTGCCAATTTCTTTAAGATTATTGGAGAGGTAGTCGAGTTGCCTAGCTACACTGAGTGTGTTTTGTGCAGTGTCACTATTTTCCCGGGCCTTTTCCATAATATCGCGCACGTGCCCGGCAATTTCAGACCCGGATTTACTCTGGAGTTCAATCGCGGCAGCAATTGCATCAACATTCTTCATCGTTTCTGTTGCGCCCGTATTAATGCGATCCAGTGCATCAGCTGCTTGGCGAGCTAACTCCGCTCCAACCCGAGCTTGTCCAGTGCCAGCCTGTATAGAACTGATGGCGCTATCAGTCTCGCCCTGAATAGCGCCGATCATGCTGCTGATTTCTCCAGTGGCAAGCGATGTTCTTTCTGCTAGCTTGCGAACCTCATCAGCAACAACTGCAAATCCCCTACCTTGTTCCCCTGCGCGGGCTGCTTCAATCGCTGCGTTCAGTGCAAGCAAGTTTGTTTGGTCTGCAATCTCACGAATGGTTTGAACAATGCCCGAAATGGCTTTCGAGCGATCACCTAATGCTTGAATCACCCTAGCTGACTCAGTAACAGAATTTGCAATTTTTTCCATTTCTGCGGAGGCTTGACCAGCAATGATCTTACCTTCACAGGAAAGAACACTTGCGGATTGAGAAATTGAGGCCGTCTCACGAGCACGTGAGCTGATTTCGTTCATGTTACCCGTCAATACGCTCATTGCGGAAGATGACGAGTGCGCGCCGTCGAATTGTACAGATGAACCCAATGCTACCTCGTTAGCCTCATGGATCAGTTGCTCCGCTGATTTGCCAACTTCCTGTGAGTTGAAGAAAACTTTTCCAATGATGGTTTGAAAACTTGCAATCAACTTATTAAATGCTTCCGCAGTCCTAGCGACTTCACCAAAACCGTTAATCTCAGCTCTCTTAGTCAAGTCACCATCAAGATACATTTGATCAATTGTTTGGTGCAGCTTTTCCAAAGGAGCATCGAGTTTGGTATCGAGAAACGCTACAAATACGAAAACCAATATAAAACCAAATCCAAGAACTCCGACAATCGTTAGTGGGGTCAGAAGTTGATAATGGTGCAAGATATAAACAGGCGCTAGCACAAACAGCACTAGTACCATCATCGTTATCCTTAGTCCCCATGAGATTGTTTTCATGTCAGAGGCTTAACCTTGTGTCAGTTATCGATTATCAATTATCAATTAGCGTACTTGTGCCAGAAATTACTTAGTCAATTTTGAACAATTTGCCGAAATTGGCAATGTCAAGAACCTGCTTAACGCTACCTTTTACGCCGGATAGTAAAACGGGACGCTTCGCAGCTTCGCAGCGGTCTCGAAGCATTAGTAGCATTCCAAGAGCTGAACTATCCAGATAATCGACACCCGCAAGGTCAACTGTCACCTGTGATACGGCCACTTGTTCCATTACAGACTCATAAGCGACGCGAAATTCGCGGTGCGTATTAAAGTCAAACCGGCCCGACAGCCTGATGGTAGCTTTGCCACCGTCTACATTGGTTGTAACCTGCATAAAAATCCCCTTACTGTAAGAATTTACAACTGTGTTAAATATAACTGTTATCCGACTATTTTGCTCAGTTAACGTGAAATCGAGTGTAGAACTTTTTTTGACATCTCGCTGAGGCTAACTACTTCTTGAACGGCACCCACATTGAATGCTTCTTTAGGCATTCCATAGACAACACAGCTGTGTTCATCTTGACCAAATGTGAGAGCCCCTGCTTGCTTCATCCTTAAAAGCCCCTGCGCCCCATCTTTTCCCATTCCAGTGAGAATTACACCAATTGCCTGTTTTCCGGAAACCAGTGCAGCTGAGTCGAAGAGGACGTCAACAGCAGGACGGTGTCGGTTTACTGGGGGAGTTTGTTGTAATTCAATTTGGAGCCCTGCTGGAGTTTTTTTGACGATCATGTGAGAGTGGCCCGGGGCAATGTAAACAGTTCCAGCCTCGATTCTTTCGCCTCCTTTGGCTTCTATTACATGTGGTGCAGAAAGACTGTCCAAGCGCTTAGCAAATGACGCGGTGAACGTCTCTGGCATGTGCTGCACAATCAGAATAGGGGGGCAATTAGCAGGTACTCCCGCCAAAAATTCCTTGATCGCTTCAGTTCCACCCGTCGATGCACCTAGATAAATGACGGTACCAGAATGAAATGTTCTAGCCTCTGGCGAACGCAGGGCTAGGCCAGAACTAATGCTAGACGTAGTTGTGGCTTTAGTTGTGACGAGTTTGCGTTGTAATTTTGCCGAACTGGCAGCTCGTAGTTTTTCGCATAACTCGTGCGAATATTCTTCCATGCTGCTAGGGCTATCACCCCTTGGTTTCCCAATGAAATCTACGGCACCTAGTTCCAGTGCTTTCAAAGTCGTTTCTGAACCAGCCTCTGTGAATGAAGAAACCATAACTACAGGCGTAGGGCGAAGACGCATAAGCTTTTCCAGAAATTCAATGCCATCCATTTTTGGCATTTGAACATCCAGCGTAACAACGTCTGGGTTGAGGGTCTTAATCATTTCCCGAGCTATATGAGCATCGGGAGCAGCCCCCACTACCTCTAAATCTTTTTCTGTATTGATAATCTCCATTAGGAGTTTTCTCATCAATGCAGAATCATCAATAATTAGAACTCGAGTTGCCATTTCGTTTGCCTATTGCGTTTTTTTGTATTTTAAGTAAATAGCTCAATTTCACCAGAGACTTGAGTGCTACCCAAACGATTCTGGTATTCACGCTCACGCGTGTAAAGTGTATCGTTTCTAACTTTATGCATTTTCTTGAGCAAGACTTTTCCCGTATTGGGAAAGTAATAAACTTTTCGTGGATAGGTATCCAGTAAATCTTGAGCAGCTACGGGGATACGCTCAGTTTTGAGAAAATCTAATACAAACTCAGCATTACGAACGCCCACGTTGCTACTTTTCAACGTTTCCATGACGGCACCGCCACCAAATACTTTAGCCTCAAGCCGATTTCTGGAGGCGCCCATTTTCAATAGATGATTAATTAAAACCTCCATCGCATAAGTACCATAGCGAGCCGATGTGCCAACTATTTCCTTCCCACCACTATCTGGGAGCATAAAGTGATTCATTCCGCCCACACCTATTCTTGTGTCGCGTATACAAGCGGCGACGCATGATCCAAGCACTGTTACTAGCAGCATGTTTTTTTCCGTAACATAATACTCACCGGGAAGAATTTTGGCTGCTTCCGAGTTGAATGATTTGTCGAAGTAAAAATTACCTGCGAGATGTTCTTCGTAACCTATATTCACGTAACTATCCCATTGTTATTGGAATCTACGATTTTGCAGTAAGTGCATAAACAGTCCTGCCCAGAGATTTAAATAAATCTGCTGCATGTAGGAAGCTCTCTGAATGGCCAGCAAACAGATGACCATCTGCTTGTAGTAGAGGCGCAAAACGCTGCAGAATTTTGTGCTGAGTAGGTTTATCGAAATAAATCATGACGTTTCGGCAAAATATAACATCTAAAGGCCCTTTAACTGGCCAATTGGGCTCCAGTAGGTTTAGACGCTGGAACTGAATTAACCGCTTTAGCTCAGGGCGGGCACACACTAATCCTTCTTGAGATCCTGTCCCCTTCAAAAAGAAACGCCGAAGCCTTTCAGGGGACATTTTTTCAACACGGTCAATTGGGTAAACCCCTTTTTGAGCGGTTGCTAAAACGTTAGTGTCTATATCAGTTGCTACAATCGAAACGTTGTTTGGGTTTGACATCGTTTCTAGTACGGTAATCGCAATCGAGTAGGGTTCCTCACCAGTAGAGGCAGCGCTACACCAGATTCGAATAGGCCGTCGCAAAATCTCCAATTTTCGCAGTTGGTCAGCAAAAATTGGGAAATGATGAGGTTCTCGAAAAAAAGAAGTTAAATTGGTCGTCAAAGAATTGATGAATTTTTCCCATTCATCAGCATTTTTATTTTGTTCAAGTTGATTTAAATAATCTCCAAAGCTTCGTAGATTCAAAGCCCTTAATCTACGAGCGAGCCTTGAATAGACCATGTCTTGCTTGATTGGGGCAAGCGAAATTCCGGCGTGTTGGTAGATTAATTTTCGAACACGCTCAAAGTCTGATGGTGTGAAATCAAACTCTCGGGTATTACTTCGCGCTCCTGACACCAAAAACTCCTTTTATTACCACTACACAACCTAAAATTAGGCTTAGCAATCAGATGGCTACTTGTTGGTCAATTAATTCCATTTCTGGGCTAACCATCAGCTGTTCTATATCTGTAACGATTAGCATTCTTTGATCAACAGTTGCAAGTCCCACGATATATCGAGTGTCGAACGAGCCTGAAAAGTCAGGCGCAGGCCTGACTTGTCCAGCGCTAAGCATAATGACATCGGAAACACTATCCACCACAATCCCTACGACTCTGCCGGCTACATTTAAGATGACGACAACCGTGAACGGAGTGTATTCAATATTGGGGAGGTGGAATTTGATCCGCATGTCGACGATTGGAACAATCGTCCCTCGTAAATTGATCACGCCTTTAATAAAATTTGGGGCATTAGCAATTAACGTTGGTTGTTCATAACCTCGAATTTCTTGAACCTTTAAGATGTCGATTGCGTACTCTTCCTTACCAAGAGTAAAGGTTAAATATTCAGCCACAACATGACTATCTTCATTTGGTTGGTTATTCTGGTTTTGCATGACAGAAAATCCTCTCACTTCTTATTAGTGACGGCTCAAACACGAGCCTGTTTTGCATGGCCCGCAATAGACGGTACGTCAAGAATCAGGGCAACATGCCCGTCACCCATAATGGTTGCACCAGAAATATACGGGACGCGGCGGTAATTAGCCTCCAAGCTTTTGATAACCACTTGATGCTGCCCCAAGAGAGCGTCTACAAAAAGTGCAACCTTGGACCCATCTGCCTCTAGTACCGCCATGATGCCTTCAGGAAAATCGTTAGCGACTGCAGGAATATTGAATAGTTGATGCAGCACAATAACAGGAAGATATTCACCTCGAACCTGAATAACTTTGCCTTCATTCGCTAGACTTCGAATGTCTTCAGGCCTTGGTTGAATTGATTCAATGACGTAAGAAAGCGGCAAAATGTACGTCTGGCTGCCTACACCAATACTCATTCCATCCAGAATGGCTAGGGTCAGCGGAAGTCGCACCGTCATCCGAGTGCCGATGCCAGGCATGGACTCAATTTCAATTCTGCCGCCCAAAGCTTGAATGTTTTTGCGAACAACATCCATCCCAACGCCGCGCCCAGAAACATCAGTAACTTGTTCTGCTGTAGAGAATCCGGCCTCAAAGATCAAACCAAACACTTCTTGATCGCTCATTTGGTCGGACACTTGCATTCCGCGCTCACGTGCCTTAGCCAGAATGCGTTGGCGGTTCAGGCCAGCACCATCATCACCCACTTCGATAACGATGTTTCCACCTTGATGACTTGCTTTGAGGGTAATTGTTCCAACGGCCGGTTTGCCTGCTTTGGCGCGAATATCAGGCGTTTCTACCCCGTGGTCTAGACTATTTCTAATCAAATGCGTCAGCGGGTCAGTAATGCGTTCAATCAGACCTTTGTCAAGTTCAGTCGCCTCACCTGAAGTTTTCAACTCAACCTGTTTACCAAGCTTTGTTGAAAGATCTCGAACAACACGCGGAAAGCGGGAGAAGACGAAGGAGATTGGAAGCATTCGGATAGACATCACCGATTCTTGCAAATCTCGCGTATTTCTTTCCAGCTGAGTTAATCCGCCAGTCAGGCTTTCTGGGGCATTTCCGTCAAGTTGCGAAGCAGTTTGTTGGAGCATTGCTTGGGTAATCACCAATTCACCAACTAAGTTGATGAGTTGGTCGACTTTTTCAACACTGACACGGATTGAAGAGTCTCCACTGGCAACTGGCGTTTTGCCAGCAGCTTTCGCAATGGGCTCCACTGTTTTGTCGGTGGAGGCTGTAATAACAGTTTTAGTTGGTGGCGGCGGGCTTGCTTTAGGTACAGCGGGCTGGGAACTCGCGGCAACGGCACCTAGCGCCGGTTTGGCGGTAGCCTGCTTAGTTTCTACTGCTTCACTTGAGCCCGCTGCGGGTTGTAACCGAGGTGCTGTAGTGGGCTCTGGTACCGTTGAAATCGGGGTGAAAAATCCATACCCATCACCATCAATCAGGGTTGTATCTTGTGCGCCAACATTAGTTTTAACTGATAAGTCTGTTGGTGTAGAGATTTCTGGTTGAGTACTAAGAGGTTCAAAAAAACCATACCCTTGATTTTCTTCTGCTTGAGCTACTACTGGGGAACCAGATTCTGGTTCAACAAAAGTTTGCGGGATGTCTGTAAAAAAGCCATATGAGTCATCTCCGCCATTATTTTCAGTCGTTATGTCGGAGGAAGTTAGGTTTTCCTGGATTGAACCTTCATTACCCTGTGCTTCAAAGAATCCATAGCCGCGCTCGTTATCCGGAAGGCCTGCAACGTCACCATCGAAAAGGCCAAAGGCAACTGACCCATCTGTAGCAACTGAGCGATCTTCGCTGACCCGCCACGCTTCATTGTCAGCAATGAAATCAAGATGATCAATAAAATCAGCTTGACTAACATCCGTTGTTAAGCGAATGCGCCAGAAACCGGGCTGTTTCTGATCTTCTGGTGACGTTACGACCGCACAATGACCAAACTGACCTAAGTCTTCAAGAAAATTTTGAAGCCCATCGGTCTTGGTGGCTTGTTCTGTGGGGACGAACTCAATGTCATACGTCTTTGAAACTCCGTTAGCTAAACTTGGGTCGGAAACCTCAGAGGTAGAGTTGCTTAGCTCGCTACAGGGGGTTTCGATCGGAGTTTCCAGCGGCGGGGCAGCGATTTCCTGTTGATTGCTTTCAACAGAGAGCTGACGTAAGCGCTCGCTCATGACAGCAATTCGTTCTGGATCTACAGCCTCCTGTCCTTGATGAGCGGCAAGCATATCCTTTAACAGATCACCAGCCTCCAAAAAGGCGTCGACCATCTCAGATCGGAGGGCTAATTCATTTTTGCGAATTTTGTCGAGCAAATTCTCAAGGATGTGAGTGACCTGGCTTAGATCTGTAAAGCCAAAGGTACCCGCACTTCCTTTAATAGAGTGTGCTGCTCGGAAAATTGCATTTAGCTGCTCAGAGTCTGGATCTTGTAGGTCAAGTTCCAGTAGCAGTGATTCCATTTCACCCAAATGTTCTGCCGATTCCTCGAAGAACACTTGGTAGAACTGAGTCATATCAATGGACATGTTCTGCCCCTGAAGGGAAAAGTATTTGGAACATTTGGCTCAATCAGCCAATCACTTTACGCACAACTTCAATTAGCTTCTGGGGGTCAAATGGTTTTACCAGCCACCCAGTCGCCCCCGCTGTACGTCCCTGCGATTTCATTGCATCAGATGACTCAGTCGTAAGCATCAAAATCGGTGTGCTTTTGTACTGCGGAAGCGCCCGAAGATTTTTGATCAAGGTTAACCCATCCATTCGGGGCATATTTTGGTCGGTCAAAACTAAGTTGATGGAGCGGGATTTGGCCTTGTCGAGCCCATCCATCCCATCAACTGCTTCAACCACTTCGTAACCTGCACTTTTCAGTGTGAACGAAACCATTTGACGGATGGACGCAGAATCATCGACTGCCAAAATAATTTTTGCCATTTTTTTTCCTCAGACGTGTTCAAAACAACTCAACTTCACCGCTACTGTAACCTGTCTGCGCTACCGGGTTCTTATCAGCATGAACCTGGATCTGCGACAAACGTTTCTGGAGTTCATCAATGTGCTGATGAACGGTTTCTAATTCGAGCATGGTTGTCGTTGAATCTTGGGTGTACATGTGACCTGAAACAGATCGCATATCCGATATAACTTCACAAAGAAGTCCAATTCGGTGATCAACATGCCCTAACAACTGCGTAACCATATCCTGAAACTGCAGGGAAGTTACCGCTTGCGCAGCTCTTTGGTCAACGCTGGTCGTGATTTGATTTAGCTCATTAATCAAAGAGCCGGTATTGCTATTCGTTTCTTCAATTGCAACCATGGCTTTTTCAACATCAAGCTTAGACGTCAAGGCAAATGTCATGTCTTGAGCAGCTAGCTGGTTAATGGCTAACTCTGTTTCGCCAATGGTGCCCTGAATATTTTTCATCAGTAAGCGAATTTGAGAACTAAAGTGACTTGTTCTACCCGAAAGATCGCGTACTTCATCAGCTACAACGGCGAAGCCACGGCCAGCTTCACCTGCTCTAGCCGCTTCGATTGCGGCATTTAAGGCAAGGAGATTAGTTTGCTTTGAAATTCCTTCGATTTCTCCCAGCATGCCGAAAATTTGGCCCACCTGACTTGATATCCTGTCAGTCATTTCAACAAGACCCATTGAGATTTTTGCGTTCTCAACGACGGTATCAACAAACGAGTTCAGTGTACTTGAGGTTTGTTTTGCAAACTGCCCAAAGGTCATGCCTTCGTCGGAAGGATTGTCGTCAGCCGTCGAAATGATATGTAGTCCAATGGCCTGCTGCTCCCGAGTTAGTTCGCTAAGACCATTAAAACTGTTGATAAGAGCTTGAATGGCATCGCTCAATATTGATCGGGTACGGGAAATCTCACCCTTAACTGCTGAAAACTGCTCCTCAATAACTGACAAGCAAAGCTCTAAATGTTCATTTAAGCGACTGCCTAGCTGGGGATCCATTCCAACTACGGTGCTGTGTATTTGGTTATCGTTTGTCGCTTTGGGGAGAAGAAAAGAGCACAAAAACCATCCCGACCCCGTAGCGATTACAAGCCCCAAAGCGGTTAAGTTAACATCCAGCAGCAACCCCATCCCTAGAGTTAATACACTCCAGAAAAGACCAGATAATCGCATTGCATTCTGTTTATTCATCAGTCGACCATTTTACTTACTGCGGTTTTCCGGGTGTACCCATTTGCTGTACTTGTGGCAATACAGCAGAAACATCTGAGGAACTGACCTCTGATTCAGGACTTTCGTCGAACAGGATAGCATCCTCGGTTCGTTTGTTGAGTACAACAATGCTAATACGTCGATTAACCGGGTTTAGAGGGTCGTTGCGATCAAACAAAACAGAAGACGCCAAGCCAACTACGCGAAGTATTTTAGTGTGCGTCATTCCGCCTACAATCATTTCTCGCCGTGAAGCATTGGCGCGATTGGCAGATAGCTCCCAGTTAGAGAAGCCAGAAGCCCCAGCTGCATAGCCACTTGCGTCTGTATGACCCGCTAAGCTGACCCTGTTCTCAACCGTATTAAGGCTTTTCCCAATCTCATGAAGAATCTCTTTTGTATAGGGTTTTAGTTCGGCACTGTTAACGTCGAACATGGGGCGGTTTTTCTCGTCGACAATTTGAATTTTGAGCCCCTCGGTTGTAACGTCTAATAATATTTGGTTTTTGAATTGCGAAAGCTTTGGTTGTTCACTGAACATTTTTTCAATTTCTTTTTTTAGCTTCTCTAGTTTCTTTTTTTCTTCTTCTTCGAATTGCTTTTGCGCATCGCGCTTGTTCATGGTTTTTTCACGGGTAGTAACGTCGCCATTTTTGACTTGTCCGCTGACTCGTGACAAATCTGTACCGCCACCCTTAATGATATTGGTCGCATCGCCAGAGCCAGAACCGCCCCCGAATGAGAGAACTCGAAAAGGATTTTGGAAATGGTCTGCAATCCCACTGAGATCGCCGTTAGCTGTTGAGCCAAGCAGCCACATCAACAGAAAGAAGGCCATCATCGCTGTTACGAAGTCAGCGTAGGCAATTTTCCAAGCGCCACCGTGGGAAGCGGCGGCACTCTTTTTTATGCGCTTGATAACGATGGGCTGGAGATTCTGGTCGCTCACAGGTAACCCTTGGCGAAGTTAGCTAAAACCAGTCTGTGCTGTTTATTCATTACTTCTGATTACTTCCCTTTGCGAGCCTTCAGATCTTCTTCCATCTCAGCAAAACTTGGGCGAACATCAGAGCCAAGGACTTTACGGCCAAATTCGACTGCAACAGGTGGTGCATAGCCAGACATGGATGCCAGCAGGACGGTTTTGATGACTTCGTAAATCTTCGATCCTTCGTGGGCTTTTTGTTCTAGCAAGCTAGCCACTGGAGAAACAAATCCATACGAAATGAGAATCCCCAAAAATGTACCAACGAGTGCGCCACCGATCATTTTCCCCAAGACGGCTGGCGGTTGTCCCACGGAACCCATCACGTTAACCACGCCCATAACCGCAACCACAATACCAAATGCAGGTGTGGCATCACCGACCTTCGACACCACATGTCCTGGCACTTCAATTTCGTGATGGTGTGTTTCAAGTTCTTTGTCCATCAAGGCTTCAATTTCCAAAGTATTCAAATTTCCACCAACCATCATGCGCAAGTAGTCTGTGCAGAAATCTGAGACATGGTGATCGGACATGACGTTGGGGTATTTGGAGAAAATGCCACTGCTCTCAGGATTTTCAACGTCTGCTTCGATGGACATTAAGCCTTCTTTCCGAACCTTTGAAAGAATTTCGAAAAGCATTGCCAGAGTATCCATATAAAGCGCTTTATCGTACTTCGAGCCTTTAAAAACTGATGGAAGCGCTCCGATGGTTGCCTTGATAACCTTGATGTCATTGCCGGCAATAAACCCGCCCAAGGTTAGTCCAACGATGGCGATATATTCCAAAGGTACCCAAAGCGCAGCAAGACTTCCATGAACGGCATAGGTCCCGACGGATGCCCCTAGGATAATGACGTAACCGACAATCAGAAACATGGAAAACTCCTAAGCAGTTCAAAGAATTCAAATGAACCGGCTTTTTCAAGAAATAAGTTGGCGCATTGTATCTAGGCCTACCCCGTACGCAAAATATTTGTTCCTGTTTGGACAACTAGTGTTGGCCCCCCGCATCGTTTTTTATTACTTTTTAGTCAAGCCCCTTTGCTTTTAAATTGATTTGGAATATGCTTAGTGAATCTTCTGGGGCGGGAAAATGACTAAAGGGAAAAAAGGTGGTTTGGGGAAAGAAGTGGATAGTAGAGATTTCTTCTGTGTGGCTCGCTACGAATCAGGAGAGCGAGAATCGTTTTACGTCAAAAACGTCAAGTCGATCAAGGAAGCTCAAGAGGAATTGGAATTTCAGGTTAGGGGACTAACCTCTGTGCTGTGGCTTGTAAACGAGTAGGGGCACCTAAGGCGATCTCATTAACTTCGGGTGTATTTGAATAATTTCGCGCCCATCCGCAATTTTTTTTGGTGTGGTTTTCCACGCATGTCCATAAATAATTTCAAAGCGAATCGGTACTTTTGGGTTTTCGGTGTTGTTGGCGAGAGTTTTCCATTGCGATTCGACGTGCTGCCACGCTAGCTGGCCGGTCAACCCTTTTGATCGTTGAGTGTGAGCACAACCGGCGCCAGCTTTTCGTAGATCATCTAGGAGGCTTGACAGTGTTGAGTATTCAACTGTGATGATTTCCATGTCTACGACGGGGTCGGCGAATCCTGTGTGTCCTAATAAATCGCCTAAGTCGTGCATGTCGGGAAATGTGTGGCTATGTGGTGTCGCCCCAGAAAAGCAGCTTTCGAGGCTTTTGAGCGTATCAGGCCCTAACGTCGAGAACATAAATAAGCCCCCTGTTTTTAAGGTGAGGTGCGATTCCGAAAATACGGATGAAATATCATCAACCCAAGGTAGCAGCATGTTTGACCAGATTAAATCAAGGCTACTAGGTTTTAGGGGAAGTCGTCGTGCGTCTCCAGCAATCGATTGTGGCGATGCGGTTTTTTGAATGCGTGATGAAAAATAGCGGCCAAGCCAATTTTTCCAAGAGGATGTATGCGTTGGGGCGGGGAGTAGTTCGGAAACTGCATCAAGCAGAATCAGTTTCGCAGCCGGATACCTGTTTTGCAGTGCTTGTGATGAGTGGCCTGTCCCAGCGCCAAGATCAAGGATCCACTCAGGTTCTATTCGGACGTAGTCCAAACGTTCCAACATTCGTTGGCCAATTTCTAGAGCCAGTGGATCGTCGATGCCGCCAGCAATGCCACTGGCAACCCCCTTTTTGGCTGCTTTCGCAAATTGCCGCCAAACTTGCCGCTGATCAATGGGAGCAAGTAGGCGGTTTCCTGTCATTAAATAGCTTTCAGGCCCAAGCGGGCGAACAGCTGATCGTCACGGCTAACGTCAGGATTTCCCGTGGTCAACAAGCGTTCACCATAAAACATCGAGTTAGCCCCTGCCAGAAAGCACATGGCTTGAAGCTCATCTCTCATTTCTTGGCGCCCAGCAGAGAGGCGAACATACGATTTAGGCATGGTGATACGT
>JBEGTT010000145.1:0-5740 GCA_041179245.1 Pseudomonadota bacterium | reverse complement strand
TAGAAAATTACGTTGAATCAGCCGGGGTTCATCCTCTTTTCGTGCTGTTGCGCTAGAATCGCGAACCTCAAAAGCAGGATCAAACACAGGAAAACCAATGTTGCATCGAGGATTAGCAATTTACCCTGGGACATTTGACCCAGTAACTCGTGGGCATGAGGATTTGGCGCGTCGGGCGGCGAGTCTTTTTGACCGGGTTATTTTGGCAATTGCCGAAAGCCCCGCTAAGCGCCCTTTGTTTACCTTGGCTGAACGCGTTGAGATGGCCACGAGTATTTTCGCTGATTTACCCAACGTTGAAGTCTGTGGTTTTAACACCTTGTTGATGAACTTTGTGCATGAAAAAGGGGCCAAAGTCATTGTGCGTGGTCTGCGAGCCGTTTCGGATTTTGAGTATGAATTCCAGATGGCCGGCATGAACCGTAACCTGTTCCCGCAGGTTGAAACGGTTTTCCTGACCCCGGGAGAGCAGTACATGTTTGTCTCTGCCACGATGGTGCGCGAAATTGCGCGGCTGGGTGGAGATGTCAGCAAATTTGTTCAGCCAAGCGTTTTGAAGTGCCTTGCTGAACGTGTTAGTGCAATTGACTGAGACCTTGCGCTAGCCAACCATTTCACCCAACTCAGTCATCCATCAGAAAAAGGAACAATGTCATGGCTCTCATGATTACTGACGAATGTATCAACTGTGACGTTTGTGAACCCGAATGCCCCAATGAAGCGATTTCTCAGGGCGAAGAGGTTTATGTCATTGACCCCAACAAGTGCACAGAATGTATTGGTCACTACGACGAACCTCAGTGCGTTCAAGTTTGCCCAGTAGATTGCATTCCCAAGGACCCTTCACACGTTGAGTCGGAAGATCTGCTGTGGGGTAAGTACCAAAAGCTGACCGGTAACCCACGCCACTAAGCTAAGAACCCGCTGGCTCAACCTGATTCAGCGGGTTTTTTACACCCTGTTGGTCACTTCAAATCCCCAGCGCGTTCCTTTTTGTACTCCTCGTATTTCTGAGAACTTACCCGTGACAGGCAGCGCTCTCGGTCACTGGATTCCATACGGTTGCAGTTATCAACTGCCGATTGCCGAAAGCCTTCGTACCAGTTTGCGGTTGTACAGGCAGAAAGCAGGATGGCTGTAGCGATTAAGATGGTTTGGTGGAGTGTCATGGTGTGGTTCATTAGTTTTACCTTCCTCGGATTTGTTCTCGTCTCGCCAGTCCAAGTTTATCGGAGCGTTCCATTTTTTCAACGATGTCAGGAAAGTCGAGTCCGTGGTGGGCGCGGAGTTCTTTGGCGTGGTTGTGCAGCCAGCGCCAGCGGGGTTCAAACAACCGTTCTTTGAAGGCATAGAGGATGTGGTTGCCATCTTCGGGAACTGAAATCACGATGACCTGATCGTCGAAAGCTTGCATCGCATCACTGATGACTCCGGCGTAGGAGTCACGTTCTCCGGCTAGATTGGCGACCAACATACCCTTGCCCGATAACTTGCGGCGAGCGGTATCAAAAAACTCCAAATTGGCCAGTGCCGGGGCAAAACCCACTTTGTCAAAGGCGTCGACAAACAGGATGTCGATGCCCTTTTCGGCATTAGCGAGATATTCCGCCCCATCCCCTTCGACAATATGCAGTCGTTCGTTGTCTGGCGGCAGGAAGAAAGCATCACGCAAAGCGATCACATGGGGATTCAACTCAACTGCCGTGAATTGGCTGCCGGGCAGGCGGTTGTAGCAGAACTTGACCAGTGAACCACCGCCTAGCCCAATCAGCAGAATGTTCTTCGGGCGCGGCACAAATAACAGCGCCGCCATCATTTTTTGTGTGTAACTCAGTTCCAGATCGTTCGGCTTGGCTATCCGCATTGCGCTTTGCATCAGCGTGATCGAGAAGTACAGGTAACGCACCTGACCATCATCCACGACAAAGGGTTTGTCGTAGCTGCCATCAAGCAACTGAGCACGCAAGGCACTCTCGTTGGCATCAGGCGGTTCGAGCAAAAGCAGCGTTCCCCATTCGGTATCGAAGGGGCTGGTCATCTGGAAGTAGGTGGTCACGAGGATGCGTTTCTTAACTTACTCACCCAAATACGCGGCTTTAACCCGTGGGTCGTGGAGCAGGTCAGTGGATGAACCGCTTAGGCTAATCTCGCCACTTTCCAGCACATAGGCGCGTTGACTGACTTTTAGTGCCAACTTGGCGTTTTGTTCGACCAGCAACACGGACATGCCAGCTTGGGCGACGCTGGTAACGACTTCAAAAATCTTGGCGACCATCAATGGCGCTAAGCCCATCGAAGGCTCATCGAGGAGCAGCAAACGAGGCCGTCCCATCAAGGCGCGTTCAATGGCTAACATTTGTTGTTCGCCCCCGGAAAGCGTACCGGCTAACTGGTTGCGGCGTTCCGCGAGTCGGGGAAAGCGTTGGTAGGCTTGTTCTAAGTCTTCGGCAATCGCGGCTTTGTCGTTTCTGAGGAATGCACCCATGGCGAGATTTCCGGCTACGGTCAGGCGCGGAAAAATGCCACGGCCTTCAGGCACTAGCGCAATCCCTTTGGCGAGGAGTTCGTGGGGAGCGAGATTTTGTAGCGATTCACCAGCAAAACGAATCTCGCCTTGGCTGTTGAGTAAGCGGGAAATGGCTTTGAGTGTGGTGGTTTTGCCGGCACCGTTAGCACCAATCAGCGCGACGGTTTCACCTTCGTTGATGTGCAGATTGATGCCACGTACCGCTTGGATGCCGCCGTAGGCAACATTCAGGTCGAGCAGACTGAGCAAAGGGGGCGCGGGATTAGTCATGACGATGTTCCAATTCCTCACTCCCCAAATACGCCTCAATTACGCGCGGGTCGCGTTGGACGATGGCCGGCGTGTCTTGGCAAATCAGTTCACCGTAATCGAGTACAGCAACCCGGTCGCACAGGCCCATCACCAATTTAACATCGTGTTCAATCAGCAAAATGGTGGTGCCATCTTGGCGGATGCCTTCGATCAGTGTGCGCAGTCCAGCGGTTTCGCTGGCGTTCATACCGGCAGCAGGTTCGTCCAGACACAACAATTTAGGCTGCGTTGCCAGCGCACGGGCAATTTCCAGCCGGCGTTGGTCGCCATAGGACAGATTGCAGGCCAGTTCATCGGCTTGATCGGCGATGTCGACGTAATGCAGCAATTCCTCCGCGCGGCGGACGATGTGCGCCTCTTCTTCACGGGCAGCAGGGCTGCGAAAAATCGCACCGAACACACCTTGCTGGCTGCGGACATGCTGGCCGATCATTACGTTTTCGCGGGCGGTCATGCCGCCAAACAGGCGAATGTTCTGGAAAGTACGGGCGATGCCATGTTGGGCAGCGAGATGCGGTGCATCCGCTTTTAGTGTTTTGCCGTCAAAGGTAAAAATGCCATTTTCTGGAATATATAAACCGGTCAGGCAATTGAAGAAGGTGGTTTTACCGGCGCCGTTGGGGCCAATTAGGCCGTAGATTTCCCCTTCGTTGATATGCAAGGAAATATCATGCAGCGCCCGCACGCCACCAAAATGTTTACTGATGTGGTCGGCGGTGAGCAAGGGTTTGGTCGTAGTCATGAGGCTTTCCCGCCTTTGCCACCAGTGCGGGCCGGCCACAAACCAGCCGGACGCCAACGCATCACCAAGACCAGCGCCAAACCGAATAGCAGCATCCGCAGGCTTTCAGGATCAACCAGCACTTTGCCAAACAATAAGGTTTGCACCGGCACTAAGGCGAAGCGCAAAAACTCCGGCAGGATGGTCAGCAACACGGCACCCAGAATGACGCCGGGTATATGGCCCATGCCGCCCAGTACCACCATTGCCAGCACCATTACCGATTCGGTCAGCGAGAAACTTTCGGGCGAGACAAAACCCTGCATGGCGGCGAATACCCCACCGGCGATACCGCCGAAACTCGCGCCCATGGCAAAGGCAAGAAGCTTCATATTGCGTGTGTTGATGCCGATGGCTTTGGCGGCGATTTCATCTTCGCGGATGGCTTGCCAAGCCCGGCCGATGCGAGAGTGTTGTAGGCGGATATTGACGAAAATGACCAGCGCTACCAGTAGTAACAGCAGGTAGTAATACTTCTGCGGGCTAGTAAAAATGATGCCGATAAATTCGGTGCGGCCACTGAAACTGAAGTCGGCAATACGCACAGGATCAATCAGGTTGATGCCTTGCGGCCCGTTGGTGATGTTGATTGGCGCATTCAGGTTGTTCATGAAAATGCGGATGATTTCGCCAAAACCGAGCGTGACGATGGCGAGGTAATCACCGCGTAGCCTCAGTGTTGGCGCACCCAGCAGTACGCCAAGGAAACAAGCGAACCCTGCACCGAGCGGCAGAATGACCCAGAACGGTAGATGCAGCCCAAAGTGCGGGCTGGCGAGTAAGGCCCAGGTGTAGGCGCCGACGGCATAGAACGCGATGTAGCCCATGTCCAATAGCCCGGCCAACCCGACCACGATGTTTAGGCCCAGCGCGAGGAACACATAAAGAATTGCTAGGTCGAGAATCCGCACCCATGCTTGCCCGCCTAAACCGGCAATAAACGGTAGTGCCAGTAACAGCGGGGCCAAAGTGATCCAGAGTAGGCGGGTGTTGAGCTTCATGCTCTATCGCCTGTCTTCTCGCCCAACAAACCCGAAGGCCGGAACATCAACACACCAATCAGCACGACGAAGGCAAAAATATCCTGATAGTGGCTGCCGAGAAAACCGCCAGTCAGGTCTTCGATATAACCCGCCCCGAGGGCTTCAATCAGCCCCAGCAAAATCCCACCTAACATCGCGCCAGCAAGATTACCAATGCCACCCAATACGGCTGCGGTGAAGGCTTTGAGGCCAAGCATAAAACCCATCTGGTAATGGGCGATTTCGTAATAGTTGCCGATCATGATCCCGGCGATGGCCGCTAGCGCTGAGCCAATCACAAAGGCCGAAGCGATCACGCGGTTGATATTCACGCCCATCAGCGAGGCGACTTGGGGATTCTGGGCAGTGGCACGCATGGCCATGCCGAGTTTGGTGCGATATACCAATAGCAGCAACCCACTCATGCTGATGGCGGCAACGGCGACGATCAGAATTTGGACATTGCTGAACGATAAATCACCAAACTCATAGGTCACCCGTTCGATTAAGGGCGGGAACTTCAGGTAATTGCGGCCCCAAATAATCATTGCCAAGTTTTGCAGGAGCAGCGACATGCCGATGGCGGTAATCAGTGGGGTTAAGCGCGGGGCATTCCGTAGCGGGCGGTAGGCGATTCTTTCCAGACCCCAACCGATACTCATGCAGGTCAAGATGGACAGCAGAACCGCAATCAACGCGGCTAAGACAGCGGGCACACCGAGGGCGTTAAGCGTGGTCAAACTGGTAATCGCCACCAAAGTGCCGATCATCACCACTTCGCCGTGGGCGAAATTGATTAACCCCATGATCCCGTAGACCATGGTGTAACCCAGCGCGACCAAGGCATAAATGCTGCCTTGGACGAGTCCGTTAATGATTTGCTGGAGGAAAGTATCCATTAGGATTAGCTAGATACAAGAACGGCACCATCAGGTTTTACCTTGGGTGCCGTCTTGATATTTGCTGTGATTACTTGGCTGTTGCCGGGGCCGCTGGTGCGGGAGCTGGTTCTGCAGCAGGTGGAGCTGCTGGTGCTGGCAAGGGTGCGCCGCCAATGGTTTCAACGTAATCCAAAGCACCGGCTTTGTAACGGTAGAA
>JBEGTT010000144.1:0-9577 GCA_041179245.1 Pseudomonadota bacterium | reverse complement strand
TAGGGCCAAACGATTTTGCCCAGCCTGCAAGTATTGAGCAGACCGGGCAAGGATGTCTTCAAGATTTTCTGATGCTGAACAGGGAACGGCTAGCGTGATTACTAAGGCTGCTGTAATGCTTCTGATGCAAACACCTAAATTTAGGTTGTTAGCGCTGCCACCGAACAATGCCCAAAACTTTGCTCTTGTCTTCAAGATTTTTTTGGAAGTAATAAGCTGCCTCGTCACCGTTGTTACTTAGTCCGCCTGAAATTATCGCATTGGAATTGGACTTGCTGGCCTGAAATCTGCCTTCGTCAGTTACTTTTCCTTGGGCGGAAATTTTTTCAGCTAGCCCCCCCTCTTCAAAGGCAAGCGCAGTTTTAAAGGTTTGCTTTGAGAAATCGACAGACAGAGACGCTGCCGTCAAATCACCTTTCACAAACTTACCGTCTGCACTACGCTTGTAGGCATCAGCTTCGACCATTGCAAATTTAACAGTATCTGTTTTCGGAAAGTTCAAGCTATCGGTTGCGCGCATCAGTACAAACCACTCATTGCGCACTAATACTTCCTTGCCTGAGCCAGCTACCAAGTCGGCGGAATTGGCACCTGCCCCCCAACGGCCCCACCAAATCTGACCCGAGCCACCCGCTGCCCCAACCGGCATCGCAACCGCTGGCGCGGCAACAGAGGCACCACTATCTTTACCACTGACACTAGGCTCTTCAGGGCGCGCAGGCATTAGCGTATTTGGATTTTTACTCGATTCTGCTGGCGTCATTAGAACCGGCGCACGGCCGTGGCCAGAAACATCCAAATAGCTTCCCGCAAGACTGCCAGAAAGCTGGCGAGCCAGATTTCCGCCGCATGGGCCAAGGGCATCAACCGCGCAACCTTCGCCAAAAGGAGACATCACCACAGCGCCCTGCTGAACGGTTACGCGGGTATTGTCGGCTGTTGCTTGAACTACAAAATCAGTACCCCGCACACCAATGGCGGCCACCGGCGTATTCAGGCGAAAATTCTGTTTGGCCATCTGTCCCGCTTGCCCGGTAATCAGGCGCGAGGTTCCTTCGGACAACACAAACTTAACGCGGTTGTTTTCCGGAACGGCGGTATCAAAGGTGTACTGCTCCACCTTAAGCGACGAACTCGGCCGAACACTGACAAAAGCCTGATCGACAAAACGCAGATGAACATGCCCATTGGCACCCGTAATCACCGTATCACCAACGTTTATTTTGGCACCACGAGAGAGCGAAGCACCGTTTTGAATACGGGCGTCGCCAATGGTAAATACCACCTCGGCAACAGACTGAGCCAGTGCGGATTGGACAAAGGCAGGCACAACCAACCCCAGCACCAATACCGCCGCCGAAAGTAGTTTTAAATGTTTTGAAAGATATTTCATTACCTGCACCTCCTGAGCACACTCTTACGCTAATCATACTAAGTCATCAGCAGCCACATCAATGTGACGAGTAGCACAAATTTATAAACGAGCCTTCTGGCACAATCTCCCCCTGTTTCATTCTTCAGGCACATGCAATGCCAACTTTTACCGCTTACCTCGCTGCCGTCATGGGCAAGCTTCCCAAAACTAGCAAGGCCAATCCGGTAGAGGCCGGCACAGACTCGCTGACGTGGATGAAAAATAGCACCAAGGCTTATGAATTAACAGGGTTGAATACTGGAGTTAGCAACAACCTGTCTGTTCAAAGCAATCACTACGCAAACAGCAGCCAACTCAATGCCGGAATAAGCAATCTGTTGAGCGGCAACGACGTGATAATCGGGTCAGACTTTGCTGATACTTTATTTGGGTATGCGGGTAACGATGTGATTTATGGCGGTAACGGCAAGGATATTTTGTATGGTGGTACGGGTGCTGACACGTTTGTTTTCGATACAGCGCCAAGCGAAAATAACGTCGACACTATTAAGGACTTTAGTCAGCTTCAAGGCGACAAAATTCATCTGGACAACCTTGCTTTTAGCGGGCTAACGGTGGGCAGCCTCTCCGCCGATGCGTTTGTATCCACCACATCGAGCAAACCCGTTCTTGATACCCAAGTCGCCTGCGTTGTCTTTAATTCCAAATCAGGCGTTTTATATTTTGATGCCGATGGAAGCGGAACAGCCCACGGTCTGGTCAAAATCGCCGTCATTGTTGGTCAGCCCAATCTCAATAATAGCGACATAGAGGTAGTGACATCGCTTGACCTTGATCTGATTTAGGTACCGCATGATTACAACGATTACCCCTTACACCGATCCCCGCAATCGCGCGCTTCCTGGCGAGGGCTTCGATGGGGTTGTTCGTGTTGTCGTTGGCGCCCATTACGGCACCGGTACGTTGTTGTTTGGTGGGCACGCCATTCTCACCGCAGCACACTTATTTACCGATAACGCCACTAGCGCAGAGGTACATTTTGAAACTGCCCAAGGCGCTCAAACCATTACCTCTAGCCAAGTCACCACTCACGGTGGGCACGATGCCGATGGCAATAATGATTTAGCAATTATCTGGTTGTCTGAAAGCGCTCCTTTATTGGCCGAGCGCTATTCCTTGTATCGAGACAGTAACGAAATTGACCAAACCATCACGATGGTGGGCTATGGAAAACAGGGAACTGGTGCGACGGGAAAAGTCGACAGCACGACGGCTCTACGTAGCAAAGCCAGCAATCAAGTCGATGGACTTATCGGCACCCTTAAGGAATTCCAAGGAAACAATATGTCTTGGAACCCTACCAGCGATTCCCAGCTTATTGCCGATTTTGATGATGGCACCAGCCCGCATGATGCGTTGGGCTTACTGATGGATAAACCCGGTCTTGGACTTGGGCAGTCAGAGGGTTTGATTGCACCGGGAGATAGCGGTGGCCCTGCTTTTATCAATGGGCAGATTGCGGGTGTTGCTAGCTACACCACCCATTTAACCAGCGATGGGACAACGCCAGATATCGACAACATTAGTAACAGCAGTTTTGGTGAAGTTGCCGCTTGGCAACGGGTCAGTTATTACCAACAGTGGATTGATGAGTCACTTCGCGCTGCATTGCCCAGCGCACCCGCACAGGCCGCCAATGTGGTGAAAGCGGTAGCAGAAGGAAATTCCGGTACCAGTTACGCGTATTTTCTGGTGAAGTTTAATAACACTCGCCCCAATGACACGGAAACCTTCTCGGTAAGCTATGCGACTCGAAATGGGACGGCTACTGCCGGTTCAGATTACATTGCCGCCGGCGGTACGCTAAATATTTACCCAGACGAAAGCCAAGTCGTTATTCCGGTGGAAATCATTGGGGATACGACACCAGAGCCAAACGAAACGTTCTACATGGACATCACTAACCCGACGGGTGGTGGATTTGGCCACGGTATCGTCACCCTGACGGCGGTCAGAACGATTCTGAATGATGATGGGCCAATACTAAGTTAGCCCCCGGCCAAACTGTCATCTTCTTGTCACAATTGCCCACTAACCTGACTGAGTCGTTTATTTCCATTCATCAGGAGCGTTACATGTTCAAACCATCAAAATTGCTGTCGATACTGGCTACCGCCGGGTTTGCAGCCTTTGGTTCACAAGCCGTGTTGGCGCAGCAAATTATCAAGATTGACGGCTCTTCAACCGTGTACCCGATCACTGAAGCCGTTGCTGAAGAGTTCCAGAAAGAAAAGAAACAAGCCATCAAGGTCACCGTGGGCATTTCAGGCACCGGTGGTGGCTTTAAGAAATTCTGTCGTGACGAAACCGACATTTCAGATGCCTCACGCCCCATCACCGAAAAAGAAATGGCTGACTGCAAGGCCGCTGGTGTGGAATACATCGAAATGCCAGTGGCTTTTGATGCGCTGACCGTGGTGATTAACCCAAAGAACACCTTCCTGAAGCAGGCTACCGTCGCCGACATGAAAAAGCTGTGGGAACCTGCTGCGCAGAATACCGTTATGAAGTGGAACCAAGTCAACCCCGCTTGGCCTGATGCGCCGGTCAAACTGTTTGGCGCTGGCGCCGACTCCGGCACCTTTGAGTACTTTACTGAAGCGATGGTGGGCAAAGCCAAATCTTCTCGGGGTGATTACACGGCTTCAGAAGACGACAACGTTCTGGTGCAAGGTGTTTCGCGTGACGTGAATGCCATTGGTTACTTTGGTTACGCGTACTACGCGGAAAACAAGGCCAAGCTGAAAGCCCTCCCAATTGTTAATCCCAAAACGGGTAAGGCAGTAGAGCCTTCTGCTGAGAATGTTGTCAATGGCACTTATGCGCCTCTCTCACGCCCTATCTTTATTTATGTCAAAGCCAAGTCGCTACAAAAACCAGAAGTTAGAGAGTTCGTTGAGTTCTACATGAAGAACGGTGCTGCGCTGACCAAGGAAGTCAAATACGTACCATTGCCTGCCTCAGCCTATACCGGCAACATTGAACATATCAAAAAGAACAAGCTGGGTACCGTGTTTGGCGGCCATAACGACATTGGCATCACCATTGAAGACCTGATGAAACGTGAAGCCAAGATGTAAGCATGGCAGTAGGCCATAACTTCTACACATAACTGCCAACTGAAAATCCGGCCTAATACCCTAGCGGTAAAGGGCCGGATGCTTTTCAAGGAACTGAGTTAATGACAGTTGAAATGCTTTCCCCTAGCTTCAACGCTGCCGCCCCCAAAGTCAGTGATCGCTTGTCTCACAATGCGATGCGCCATGTTTCTGAGCGCATCATTGAGGCTATTCTTTTTTCTGCCGCAGCCGTGTCAGTTGTAACCACGGTAGGCATTGTTTATGTTTTGGTCTCGGAATCCGTCCAGTTTTTTTCCACCGTCAGTATTTTTGATTTTCTGACTGACACGCAGTGGACACCGCTATTTGACGATGCGCATTTCGGCATCATGGTGCTGGTCTCTGGAACACTGGTTTCTTCGCTGGTTGCCCTGCTGGTGGCAATCCCGATGGGTACCATCATTGCAATTTACCTGTCCGAATTTGCACATAGCACTGTACGAGAAATCGCCAAGCCGATTCTTGAACTCTTGGGTGGCATTCCAACTATTGTGTTCGGCTACTTCGCGCTCTTGATGGTGACCCCGCTCCTGCAAATGCTTTTCCCTAGCTTGCCTGGTTTTTCACTGCTCTCCGCAGGTTTGGTGATGGGCATCATGATTGTGCCGTACATCGCGTCATTGTCTGAAGATGCGATGCGCGCAGTACCGATGAGTCTGCGTGAAGGCTCTTATGCAATGGGTTCCACTCGCTTACATACCGCGCTGCATGTGGTTGTGCCTGCTGCTTTTTCTGGCTTGGCTGCTTCGTACATTCTGGCGATTTCTCGTGCCGTGGGTGAAACCATGATTCTGGCCGTTGCTGCGGGTATGCAACCCAACTTAACGTGGAATCCCATGGAACCGGCCGCTACGATTACCTCCTACATCGTGCAAGTTGCACTGGGTGACTTGCCACACGGTTCACTCGGTTATCAAACCATTTTCGCTGCTGGATTAACCCTGATCCTTTTCACCTTGGCCTTTAATATTTTGGGTCAATGGTTACGCCGCAAATTCCGGGAGAACTATTGATGTCTGCCGCGCTTACTACAGAAGAAATTCGCGCCCTCATTGCCCGAGGAAAACTCAAAGACAACATCTTCAAAGTCCTTGGCATCCTGTGTCTGGCCCTGGGCTTTCTCGTGATCGTGCTGTTGGTGTCCGACATGGTCATTAAAGGTTCCGAACGGCTCAACCTCGACTTCTTTATGAATTTTGCGTCACGTCGTGCGGAACACGCCGGGATTTTGTCGGCATGGGTTGGCTCACTACTGGTGATGACCGTAACGGCCTTCGCTGCTGTTCCGCTGGGTGTAGCCGCCGGGGTTTATCTGGAGGAGTACGCCAAACGCAATTGGATCACTGAAATCATTGAAATCAACATTACCAATCTGGCGGCCGTTCCGTCGATTGTGTATGGCTTGTTGGCCTTAGGGGTTTTTGTGTACCAGTTTGGCTTTGGACAAAGCATTTTGTCCGCTGGCTTAACGCTGGCCCTGCTGATTCTGCCGATCATCATCGTTTCAACTCGGGAAGCGATTCGCGCCATTCCTGCGGCAATTCGGGAAGCCTCGATGGGTTGCGGTGCAACACGCTGGCAAACCTGCCGTTACCACATCATTCCTTATTCAATGCCCGGCATTTTGACTGGGGTGATTATCGGTTTGGCGCGAGCGATTGGTGAAACTGCCCCGATTATCACCATCGGCGCACTGACCTTCATCGCGTTCCTGCCGCCAGCGCCATTTACCGGCGAACCCGCCGCCGGATTGCTGGATTGGGTCATGGCTCCCTTCACTGTGATGCCGATCCAGATTTTCAACTGGACGTCACGCCCCGATCCTGCCTTTGAAGTAAATGCTGCTGCGGCTGGTTTCGTCCTGATGGCGATGGTGCTAACCATGAACGGCATTGCAATTTGGCTGCGTTACAAAATGCGCAAGAACATCAAATGGTAAGCCAAGCACCGCGCCACCACACAACTTTGGAGTCATCCATGCAGAATAATGAAACATTGAAAGCAGAAGTTCGCGACCTCAACTTCTTCTACGGCCAGCACCAAGCGCTTAAGGGCATCAACATGCCCATTTACGAGAAAAAAGTAACCGCCCTCATCGGACCTTCCGGCTGTGGCAAATCGACTTTCTTGCGTTGTTTCAACCGTATGCACGATTTGTATCCTGGTAACCGCTACGAAGGTGAAATCCAGTTTCACCCGGACAATACCAATCTGTTGTCCAAAGACGTTGATCCGATTGAAGTGCGTATGCGTGTCGGTATGGTGTTCCAGAAACCGAACCCATTCCCGAAATCAATCTACGAAAACGTTGCCTATGGGCTGCGTATTCGCGGTGAAAACAACCGCCGTGCGCTCGATGACAAAGTAGAACAAGCGCTTCGCAGCGCAGCGCTGTGGAACGAAGCTAAAGATCGTTTGCACGACTTGGCGTCCAATCTATCGGGCGGCCAACAACAGCGGCTGTGTATTGCGCGTGCATTGGCGACTGATCCAGAATTGTTGTTGTTTGACGAGCCAACTTCTGCGCTTGACCCGATTGCCACTGCGTCCATCGAAGAGCTGGTGCATGAACTCAAGGAACGCGTGACGATTCTGATCGTGACGCACAATATGCAACAAGCCGCCCGCGTGTCCGATTACACGGCTTATATGTATCTGGGTGACCTGATTGAGTTCGGGCAAACCGATGAGATCTTTGTGAAGCCTAGAGACACGCGTACTGAAGACTACATTACCGGCCGTATGGGCTAAGCCACAGACCAACAATAGGGACAACGCTATGAATACCAGTGCTCATTTATCCAGCCAATTTGACGAAGAACTTGGCCTGCTTCGTACCCAGGTTCTGCAAATGGGGGGGCTTGTAGAAACGCAGGTTTCACAGGCTATTGAAGCCTATTCCACCGGCGAAATCGCCAGCGTTAAGGCCATCGTGGAAGCGGATCGTAAGGTCAATCAGCTTGAAAAATCTATTGATGACAATTGTGCGCACATCATTGCCAAACGCCAACCGACAGCGTCTGACCTTCGTCTGATCATGGGCGTCAGCAAAATTGTGACCGACCTTGAACGCTGCGGCGACGAGGCGAAAAAAATTGCCAAGGGCGTGCGCCGGATTTATGAAGCGGGCCATATGCCCACTCAGTACGGCGCGGGGGTTTGCCACATTGCCAATGCAGCGTTAAACATGGTGCATCAGGCGTTGGATGCGTTTGCTCGTCTGGATACCGAACAAGCGTCTGCGGTGATTCGCGCTGATACCGCGGTGGACATTGAGTTCAAGTCGATTATTCGCCAATTGATTACGCACATGATGGAAGACCCTCGCACCATCACTACATCGATGGACATTATCTGGATTGCCCGCGCTATTGAGCGTATTGGTGACCATGCCAAGAATGTCACGGAACAAGTAATTTACATCGTTGAAGGTCGTGACATTCGCCACACCGGAAAATCTAGCCAATCGACCCTTGATGACGCTACGGAAATGCCGGAGGCCGCCGAGTGAATCCCACAATTCTGGTGGTTGAGGACGAGCCAGCCATTCAGGAACTCGTCGCTATCAATCTCAAGCACGCTGGATTTTTGGTGGTACGCGCCAGCAGTGCAGAGGAGGCGGAATCTGCCATTCGAGCGGCGTTGCCTGATCTGGTTATTTTAGACTGGATGCTGCCAGGGCAATCCGGGGTGACGTTAGCCAAAAAAATTCGCCAGAACGAGCGCACCCGAGAATTGCCGGTCATCATGCTGACGGCTCGCGTTCATGAAGAAGACAAGGTGCAGGGTCTAGAAGCGGGTGCCGATGATTACGTCACCAAACCGTTTTCACCCAAAGAATTAGTGGCTCGCGTGCGTGCGGTTTTGCGTCGCCGATCTCCCCATCTGGCGGGTGAAGCGGTTGAAATTGGTACCTTATCCTTGAATCCTGCGACTCACCGGGTGTCTGTCGATGGCAATACCTTGGACCTTGGGCCGACAGAGTTTCGCTTGCTGTTTTTCTTTATGACGCACCCAGAACGGGTTTACACCCGAGCGCAGTTGTTAGACGAAGTTTGGGGCGATCACGTATACATTGAGGAACGCACGGTCGACGTGCATATTCGCCGCTTACGTTCCGCACTGGAACCAACGGGGCACCATGAACGAGTTGAAACCGTGCGTGGAACGGGTTATCGCTTCCGGGGAAATTAAGCTTCGTGTCCACTAATACCAACGTTTCAGAATCCCGCCATTTCATCCGCCTGCTGGCGCGCAGTTTCTTCCTGTTAGTGCCGTTAATTGCCTTGGCTATTCCGGTGGGTGCTTTTGCAGGCGAACGATTTGGCTGGGCCTTAGGCATTTCGGGATTGGTTTGGCAGTTGGCGCACCATCTGCGCCATTTTGTGCGGCTGTCCCGCTGGGCAAGCCACCCCAGCGCCGACAAAACCCTGGAAGGTTCAGGAGCTTGGGACGATGTATTTGGACAGCTTTATCGTCACGAAAAGTTGTTGAATGCGCGCATCGCCCGTCGAGATGGTGAAATTCAGCGATTTGAAGCGGCAGGCCACGCGCTGATTGATGGCGTCATCATGCTAGACGGACAGAACCATATTGAATGGTGCAATAGCACCGCCGAACAGCAGTTGGGTTTGGTGATGACCACTGACCGCGGGCAGCACATCGCAAACTTGTTCCGTCGCCCTGAGTTTGTGGCTTATTTGCAAGGGGAGGATTTTGCAAAACCTCTCGTATTGCGGGCTGACCGTGGCGACCGCGTGTTATCCATTCAACTGATTCAATTTGCCCAAAACCGCCGGTTAATGCAGGTACAGGACGTCACGCAAACCGACCTTCTAGATCAAATGCGCCGCGATTTTGTGGCCAATGTTTCTCACGAGTTGCGCACCCCTCTGACGGTACTCAGCGGTTTCGTCGAGACCTTGCAGGAAATCCAACTCGAACCGGAAGAGCAACAACGGTATTTGTCCATGATGGGCGAACAATCGAGCCGCATGCTGGCGATTGTGCAAGATTTGCTAAC
>JBEGTT010000143.1:0-7055 GCA_041179245.1 Pseudomonadota bacterium | reverse complement strand
TTCTTGAAAGGCTTTTAATTCCGCTTCACGTCGGAGTAGTTCGTAGTAACGAACCTGTATGAGGGCCAATAAATCAGCCCGATTGCTGGCTCCGTTGGCCTCGGCAGCGGTCAACCCCGCTTCTGCTGCATCAATTCGAGACCAGCGACGATTAGGTAAGTCGAGAGGCTGGGTAAGGCTACTGCTTCGTGATGAGCTGGTCAGGCCATCGGCAAGTCGGGGGCGTGACCGAGCACTTGAAACTTCAATTTCCGGGTTAGGAAATGCTTTGGCTGTACTCACGCCAGCCAAGGCGGCATCAACCTGATCCTGAATGGCTTGAAATGCAGGACTCTGATTAAGGGCCATCGCTTGCAGTTGCGCTAAAGAGAAATACTTATCCGTTTCGTCTGCATGAGCGGACGTTAGCGAGAGGCTGGCGAGTAAAACGACGACATAAACTGGTATCTGGCGAAAAAACATAAATATCCCCTTAGAAGCCTTGGCTGGTCAGATATTCCTCGTAATTGCCAGAGAAATCGATCACGCGGCCATCCATCTTGATGTCGATAATCCGCGTCGCCAGTGAAGACACGAACTCGCGATCATGCGAGACAAACACTAGCGTACCGGGGAATTTTTCCAGGCCGGAGTTCAGTGATTCAATGGATTCCATATCCAAGTGATTGGTTGGCTCATCCATAATCAACACATTCGTGTGTAACAGCATCAGCTTGCCGAATAACATCCGGCCTTGTTCGCCCCCAGAAATGACGTTGACTGGTTTTTTCACGTCGTCACCGGAAAACAGCAAACGGCCCAAGGTGCCACGAATCAGCGTTTCGACTTCACCACCTTGGTAACCGCCTTCACGGACAAAGCCAGAAATCCAGTCGCTTAGTGTGGTGTCGCCGTGGAACAGGGCTGAGTGATCTTGTGAGTAATAACCGCGCTTAGCCTTTTCAGCCCACTTCAAGGTGCCGAATTGTGGTTCAACTTCGCCCATCAGCAACTTCAAAAACGTCGTTTTACCGACGCCATTTTCACCGATCACCGCGACGCGTTCACCGGCAGAAATGGTCATGCCAAGATTGTTGAAAATCTTACGATCTGAACCTTCGTAGGTGAAGGATAGATTTTCGATTTCAACCGCTTGGCGATGTAATTTGTCGCGCTCGTCGTAGTCAAAACGAATCCACGGGTACTGGCGGGAAGACGGTTTCACATCTTCTGGTTTCAGTTTGTCGATCAACTTAACGCGGCTGGTGGCCTGTTTGGCCTTGGAGGCGTTGGCGGAGAAACGGCGCACGAAGGTTTGCAATTCGGCGATGCGTTCCTTGGCCTTGGCGTTAGCGTTGGACTGGCGTTCGCGGGCTTGCTGCGAAGCTTCCATAAAATCGTCGTAGTTACCGGCGTAAACCGTAACCTTGCCGTAATCCAAATCGGCCATATGCGTACAGACTTGGTTCAAAAAGTGGCGGTCATGGGAAATAATGACCATCGTCGATTCGCGATTATTCAGGATGTCTTCCAGCCAGCGAATCGTGTTGATGTCCAAGTTATTGGTTGGTTCGTCCAGCAAGAGAATGTCTGGATTGGCGAATAGCGCTTGGCACAGTAATACGCGCAGTTTCCAACCGGGCGCGACTTGGCTCATCGGGCCTTCATGTTGTTCAATCGGGATGCCCACGCCGTGCAGCAGTTCGCCGGCACGAGATTCGGCGGTGTAACCATCGTATTCAGCGAACTTGGATTCCAGTTCCGCTGCGTGCATGTAGTCGTCTTCGGTAGCTTCGGGGTTGGCGTAAATCGCATCCCGCTCGCTCATGCAAGCCCACATTTCTTCGTGGCCCATTAACACCACATCCAGCACCCGCATGTCTTCGTAAGCAAATTGATCTTGCTTCAGGTAAGCCATGCGCTCATGTTTTTCTTTGGAAATATTGCCTGCCGACGAATCCAGCTCGCCGCAGAGAATTTTCATAAACGTTGACTTACCCGCACCATTGGCACCGATCAAGCCGTAGCGATACCCATCGCCAAACTTAACATTAACGTTTTCAAACAGGGGCTTAGCCCCGAATTGCATGGTGATATTGGCGGCGACAAGCATTGACTGAGTCCTACAAAAAGTTAGCGAGCCCAAACGAAAATTCGTGGCCCGCCGTATCAAAAGAATGGACGAATTTTACCGGTTTTCAAGGACTTATGTTGCGGTGCGGTAGGCCTCTTTGTTTTTTCACTAACGCAGCATATTATTGGACTAATTTCTATTTTGGACGAACGAATAATACATTTTGGACGGATTTATAATACACTTTGGACGAATCAATAAAGGGACCAGAATGGTCAAGTGCATCCATGCCAGAATCAAACGTTCTATTACTTAACCGCCATCTTGAAACAATGCTGGCAACGGCCTTGTTAGATACACCAGCCGTCTTAATCAACGGGCCTCGCCAATCTGGCAAAACCACGCTGGCCAAACAGTGTGCCCAAGGCAGACCCTATATCACGCTTGACGATGCCAGTGTGTTGGCGGGGGTGCGGGCAGACCCGCAGGGGTTTATCCGTCGGACGGAACGGGCAGTGATTGATGAAGTTCAGCGAGCGCCGGAATTGTTGCTGGCCCTAAAATTAGCCATTGACGACAAACGGATGCCGGGGCGGTACCTGTTAACCGGTTCGGCCAATGTGATGACCTTGCCGAATATCGCTGACAGCCTAGCTGGCCGGGTCGAAGTTCACACCCTGCTGCCCTTGTCGTTAAGTGAAATAGAGCAGCGACCTGCCTCCTTTCTAGATTACCTACAGACTCAACAGTGGCCCACGGTGCCAGATCGCCCCTTGTTGCAGGGCGATGCCTTGCTGGATCGGGTGCTGGCGGGTGGGTACCCCGAAGTGCTACATCGGGCGACGTTGGCACGGCGGCAGGCCTGGGCAAATGCGTACGTGACGACTTTGATTCAGCGTGATATTCAGGATGTGGCGCGGATGGATGACCTTGCCAAAGTGCCACCTTTGCTCAATTCGCTGGCTTTGTTGAGCGGCCAATTACTCAACCTGACCCAGATTGGTGGGCAAATCGGCCTTAATTTACGTACCGTTGAACGCTATATTGAGGTGTTAGAAAAGCTCTACCTTGTTCGTCGTTTGCCTGCATGGGGGCGTAATGAACTGGGGCGTTTGGTTAAAACGCCAAAGGTACATTTGCTGGATACCGGCTTGCAGTCCACCCTCTTGCGCTTAACCCCCGGATTGTTGCAAAAAGATCGGCAACGTTTGGGTGCCGTGCTGGAAACGTGGGTGTTTGGTGAATTATTGAAGGCCTTGGCGTTGTCGCCGGATGCTTGGTTTTTGTCGCATTACCGTGACAAAGATCAGGTGGAGGTCGATTTTGTGCTGGAATCACCGTTGCGTCAGGTAATCGGCATTGAAGTTAAAGCCTCGGCTAGCGTTGGCATGCCTGATTTCAAAGGGCTGCGCCGTTTGCGTGACCAATGCAATGGTGACTTCCTGACCGGTATCGTGCTTTACGATGGCGAGCGCATCTTGCCCTTTGGCGATGGTCTGTGGGCGGTACCGTTGGGAATGATGTGATGCGGAATCAATGGCCATCCGCCAACCGTGCAAATCGAATTTTATTTTGTGAAAATACGCGGGTGTTGTTAGTTGCGAGTGTGGCATTCAAAAAATCGGCGGGCCAGAAATAAAAATTCATGGCCCACCGTGTCAAAAAATTGCGCAAATTTCTTTAGGTGATCGATACATCCCCTTCGCCAAAGCTGGCGGCTGCTTTGACGCCGGTCAGCGCGATGGTCATATCGGCTGAGTGGTCGCCGTTGCTATCAACAAACAGATATCCACCTTTTGCATCAAACTCAAAGACGACATTTTTTCCTGCAGCCATTAGGGTTTCCGCTGCGGTTTTGGCGGCTGAAAAATCTTTAACAGCAGCAGAGCCCTCGCCGTAACTCTTAGAGGAAAGACCGGACAACTTGATTGTGTCCCCTTGGGTTGAACTGAAGTCAGTAACCGAATCCAGCGTTGTCGCTGTAATCCCAGAATCACCCGCAGCAAAAACAAATACATCAGCGCCAAGGCCACCGGTCAGCGTATCCAACCCAGTACCACCGGTTAAAGTGTCATTACCAACCGCGCCGATAATCTTATCTTTACCCGCATAACCGTTCAGTGTGTCGGCGTAAGCAGTGCCGGTAATGGTGTCGTCACCAGAGAACATGGCTTGGCCAATAGCCAAATAATCAGCGTCGGAAAACTCGACCCAATCAGGGCTGTCCGCAGGAGTTGTACCGTATTTGCCAAGCATGATGTCTTTTAATACGGATGAAACACTGGCATCGGCTTTCGAAACCACCAAGCTATCGCTAAGAGGAGTTTCCGTTGCCCCTGATGCGAGGGTGGTTTTATAGGTGAAATTAACCGTATCAAATGTTCCTGCTGCTGCGCCATCAGCCAACGTTACCCCTGCCTTGCTGGTGACTTTGAACGTTTCGACTTGGGTGCCGCCGCCAGTAAAGGAGTTGTCAAAGGTACTAGAAAGAGAAGATAACTTGGCGCTGAATGCTCCTGTATCTGTGGAGAGGATTGTCAGCGTACCGGCAAAATCTCGCCCTTCTTTAAGCTTGCCGCTCGTGTCGTTATCTATCCAATTGTCGGTGCCAGATTCTGTGTACTTACTCAAAACAAGCTGACTTGATGGGTTCGCTGGCTGGTAAGTGAATGTGCTATTGCCGGAGTTTGCTCCGGACGCACCATTCGTATCTGTCCACGTACCCTCACTTTTGATTCCTGTCCAAGTTTGGGCAGCATTGGAAACGTTTAAGCCTTTACCGGAAACCGTTTCAACGCCTGTCTCGCCCCCGCCGCTCATAGTTAAAACGAGCGAAGTGGCGGTCTTTTTAGAAATCTCCATTCCATCTAACGTGCCAGTGGAAGCAAACTGTTTTGCAACCCAAGCTTGACCAGCCATGTTCCCTGCAATGTCGTTGATGCCGGAATGCAATTGGCTCCAACTACGTTGGGCAAAATTTTGAATCAGTGTATCGGTTGAATTTGCGGTGACGACGGCCATTTTTTTGACTCCCTAGGAATAGAAATTTGAATTAGCGTTTTGGCATGGGCGCCAAGCTTAAGCAGAGCGCATTTAGCTATGCAATTCAGCAATGGCAAAGCAATATACTAAGGAATCCTTAGTATCGCAACGGCACACAAGCTAAGAATCTCTTAGGCATTCCTTTTTGCCTAAGGGCGTATGTCTGAACCTTCTGTGTTTTCTCGGCGTTTGCGCGAAGCTCGGTTGAAGCTGGGTTTGTCCCAGAAAGCGCTTGGGATTAAGGCGGGTATTGATCCTTTTAGCGCCAGCCCCAGAATGAATCAGTATGAAAAGGGCAAACACTTACCGGATATTTTGATGATGGCGCACCTAGCGGAAGCGCTGAATGTTTCGGTGCCTTATTTCTTCGCAAAAGATGATGAGCTGGCTGAAATTCTGGAAGCCATCCATCTGGCTAGCCCGGAGGCTAAACAGTTTGTTTGGTCGTATTTGAAATCCGCTGCTTAAGTTGTTTCATTAGCAGGAATATCAGGTTGGGAGCTTGGCTATACCGTCCCACCACACCGACAGGGGTACAGCAAACAGTTTCTCACCAAAGGGGATAACTTCATTGCCGGTGTAAAGCACGATGCCTTGTTGAAATTTGTCCGGCTCGGTTTCTTGTAAGTGGCGCAGCCCTTTGAAGTCTTTTCCGTCAACGCTCTGGGTTCGGTAATGCCAAAGCGTCAGGCGCTTCTCCGTGAAGGCTAGGTGTTTGAGCAGTTCGCCCAAAACGAAGGTTTCGACTAGATTCCCCGGCAAGCCGGTGTTTTTGTTCAGACTTTCCTGCGAGAGCATGAGCTGGTGCGCCAGATGACCTTGATAACTCGGCAAAGTTGAGCAATGTTGCGCTCCGGGTGGCGAGTAGCTGCAGTAGCCGGGGCATTTCAGCGAGTTGTTCAAGCTGGGCCAGCTCGCGCACATCGCGTTGCAGAATCGTAACCAGATAACTTTCAAACCAAGCACTCCGGCGGCGTGGCGTTGCCCGGCTTACGGCTTCTGGGTAACCACCAGCGAGTAATTTTTCAACAAAAGCGGGCCGGTCGATGGGCGCGTTCAACGTATTCGATAAGCCACGTAGCGTGGTAGTGCAAAATGAGTTTGCGGTTCTTTTCGTTCTCCCATAAAGTGAATCCCTCACTTTGCTAGCGCCAAACTCATGCCAGAACTCCCCGAGGTTGAAGTCAGTCGGCGTGGTTTGCTGCCGTATTTACAGGGCCAAGTCATTGATGAAGTCATCATTCGCAATGGCAAGTTCCGCCAACCGATTCCCGAAAATCTGCCAGATTTGCTGACGGGTTGCGTGGCCAAAACGCTAAAACGTCGCGGGAAGTACATCCTGATTGAAATTGCCGCCGATGCCAAAGCTCAAACGAAAGGTTGGGTGATTCTGCATTTGGGAATGTCGGGTAGCGTGCGGGTGGTGCCGGTTTCTGACCCGTGGCGCAAACACGACCACTTGGCTTTGCGGGTGGGAGAACACTCGATTCGGCTGCATGACCCACGCCGCTTTGGGCTGGTAGTTTGGCATGAAGGGGATTGTCCTGAGCGGCATCCCTTAATCTCCGTACTTGGACAGGAACCGCTTGAGCCAATGTTTACCGGGGAATGGTTACACGCTCGGTGCGGCGGTCGGAATACTCCGATCAAACCGTTGCTGATGGATGGACATTTGTTGGTTGGGGTTGGAAACATTTACGCGGCGGAAAGCCTGTTTATGGCAGGAATCTCGCCGTTGCGGGCGGCATCCAATATCAGCTTAAAGCGTTACCAAATCTTGGCAGAAGCAATTCAGAAAACCTTGCAAACCTCGATTGATGCGGGTGGTTCGACCCTGCGTGATTATGTGCATAGCGATGGTGGAGCCGGGAGTTTCCAGATTCGGTGCCAAGTTTATGGCCGTGCTGGCGAGCCTTGTCTTCGCTGTGGCGGTAGTGAGCACACAATTCGACAGATCCGT
>JBEGTT010000142.1:0-5232 GCA_041179245.1 Pseudomonadota bacterium | reverse complement strand
ACGGGTAAATGAAGGGTATCAAACCCTGAAAAAGCCCTTATCGCGAGCCAAATACCTGCTGGAACTGGCGGGGCATGACCTCGCCGCTGAAACCAATACGGCCATGCCGACCAGTTTTTTGATGGAGCAGATGGAATGGCGAGAGACATTGTCTGACGCTCGGGCAGCAGGCGACATGGTAAAGCTTGAACACCTTGAAGGTGACTTGCAAAAAGCGTTGGACCATCGCTACACGGCGTTGGTCGACGTGTTTTCTGCCGCTGATTGGCCTGTTGCTGCGGAACGTATCCGTTGCTTGATGTTTCTGGAAAAACTGTCGCTAGAGATTAATGATGCTCTGGCAGACCTCGAATAATTAGGAAAGTCCAGCATGGCGCTGTTTCAAATTTCAGAACCCGGTGAATCTCCTGTCCCGCACCAGCAGAAGCTGGCCGTCGGGATCGATCTTGGAACCACCAATTCCCTGCTGGCGACCGTTCGTAGCGGCATGTCGGTGGTGATTAATGATGACGCGGGGCGGCCTTTGTTGCCTTCGATTGTTCGTTATCTCCCCGATGGAAAAACCGAGGTTGGTTATGACGCACAGGCTCAACAGTCCGTAGATCCTAAAAACACCGTCGTATCAGCCAAGCGCTTCATGGGGCGTGGCCTGAAGGATATTGCCCACCTTGATTCGATGCCTTATGACTTTGTTGAGTCACCGGGAATGGTGCGTTTCAAAACCTCTGCGGGGGTGAAAAGCCCGGTAGAAATCTCAGCCGAAATTCTGAAGGTACTCAAAGTTCGTGCAGAAGCGGCATTGCAGGGTGATTTGGTGGGGGCGGTGATTACTGTTCCGGCCTATTTCGATGACGCCCAGCGCCAAGCAACCAAGGATGCGGCCAAACTGGCCGGCCTGAATGTGTTGCGATTACTGAATGAACCCACCGCAGCAGCCATTGCTTACGGCTTGGATAACGCCGCTGAAGGGACTTACGCGGTTTACGACTTGGGGGGTGGAACCTTTGATATTTCCATTCTGAAATTGTCGCGAGGTATTTTCGAGGTTGTCGCCACTGGCGGCGATTCTGCGCTGGGTGGCGATGATTTCGATCACCGTATCTATTGCTGGATCATGGCAACGGCCAATCTTTCGTTGCTGTCTCCTGAAGACAACCGGCTGTTGATGGTGCGCGCCCGTGAAGCCAAGGAACATCTGACTTTGCATGCGGAGGCGCCGATTACGGTGGCCTTGTCGACCGGGAAAGTGATTGATCTGAAATTGTCCGTGACCACGTTTGCTGACATTACCCAGACCTTGGTCAGTAAAACCATTCAAGCAGTTAAAAAAGCCCTGCGTGATGCGGGGTTACGTATAGGCGACATCAAGGGCGTGGTGATGGTTGGTGGTTCCACCCGCATGCCGCAGGTACAAAAAGCTGTCGGGGAATATTTTGGTCAGGAGCCGTTAACCAATCTTGATCCAGATAAGGTTGTGGCCCTCGGTGCGGCAACCCAGGCAGATTTGTTGGTCGGGAATAAAACGGGGGGCGATGACTGGCTGTTGCTGGATGTGATTCCGCTGTCGCTGGGCTTGGAAATGATGGGCGGGCTGGTCGAAAAAGTGATCCCACGTAATGCCACCATCCCGACCGCCCGAGCGCAGGAATTTACGACCTATAAAGATGGCCAAACGGCAATGGCGATTCATGTCATTCAGGGTGAACGCGAGCTGGTTTCCGATTGCCGTTCGCTGGCCCGTTTTGAACTACGGGGTATTCCGCCGATGGTCGCGGGTGCGGCACGAATTCGAGTTACTTTCCAAGTCGATGCAGATGGCCTGTTGTCGGTCACTGCGCGTGAGCAAACGCTAGGTGTTGAGGCCAGCGTCGCTGTTAAACCCTCGTATGGGTTGTCTGATGATGAAGTGGCCGTGATGCTGAAAGATTCCATGTCGCATGCCAAAGACGATGCCAAACGTCGTGCGCTGAAAGAGGCACAGGTTGAAGCGCAGCGGATGATTGAAGCCACTGTGGCGGCGATGGAAGAAGACCCGCATTTGATTGATGAAGCGGAAACTCAAAAAATTAAGGCCACGATTGCCCATCTACAAACCACGATGTTGGGCGATAACCGCCGTCTGGTTAATATCGCCATGGATGATTTGGGTTACGAAACACAAGCTTTTGCCCATCGCCGTATGGACCAAAGTGTCAAACGTGTATTAGCGGGGCGCAAAGTGGATGAGTTGCTTAATCTGTCAGGAAACTCTGAAGAAGGAGAGAAGCAGTGACCCAAGTCATCGTGTTACCCCATGCGGAACTGTGTCCAGAGGGAGCCTGTCTAGAGATTGAGCCAGGTGAAACGATTTGTGATGCCCTGCTGGCGAATGACATTGAGTTGGAACACGCCTGTGAAAAAAGCTGCGCGTGCACGACCTGCCATGTCATTGTGCGCGAAGGATTTGAGTCTTTGGACGAAGCCGACGAACTGGAAGAAGATATGTTGGACAAAGCTTGGGGGCTAGAACCGAACTCCCGTTTAGCCTGTCAGGCAGCCATTGGCAATGTTCCGCTGGTCGTCGAAATTCCCAAATACACTATCAACCTGAGCAAAGAAGGTGGAGGTCGAAAATGAGTACGCCAAACCTAAAATGGACTGACATTAACGACATTGCCATTGAGCTTTCTGAGGCTTATCCGGAACAAGACCCGATGCGGATTAACTTTGTTGACCTGCGTAACTGGGTGCTGGCACTTCCCGGTTTTAATGACGATCCCAACCATTGCGGCGAGAAAATCCTTGAAGCCATCCAGCAAGCCTGGATTGAGGAAGTGCATTAATTTTAGGCAGTCGTAAATTCCTTAAGCTAATTCAATATCTCCGATAACCAAGCTGGAGATGCCGGTTAATACGCAGACCGGTGTTGCGGTCGATCTTGCGCCTGACCCATCCGCATCGTAGTAAAGGGTGTGATCTACGGGATTAAATACCAGGTAGGTTTTTGCGGTCGTAGCAGCATGGGCGTTAACCAAATTGTCTGAGAGGTCTTTGTCGCCTTTGAGCTTGGTGAAAATACTGGTGGCAAGAACGAGTTTGTCGGCACTAGGGGTAAAGTCGGTGATGGCGTCGACGTTAGTGCTGGCTAGTTTGGTATTAAAGACGAAGCTATCCGCCCCACTGCCGCCGGTGAGGGTGTCTAACCCCAACCCCCCATTGAGGGTGTCGTTATCGTTGCCGCCGTCCAAGAGATCATTCCCGTCAGCACCCAGAATTGAGTCATTGCCGTCACCGGCTTCAATAACGTCTGCTTGTTTGGTGCCGGTGATTTTTTCAATATTGCTGATATTCAGCAGTAGTTCAGCATTGGCGGTTCCACCCAATTTATCGGTAGCGATAAATGTAATGGTGGTCTCTGAGGGGCTGGCATAACTGGGGGTGCCGGTTAGTTTGCTGCTGGCGCTGTCAAATTTAAGCCATTCAGGAAGGCTCGCCGCACTGTACGTCAGGGCATCTCCCTTATCCGTATCCGCAAAGGTTCCGTTCGGTAGGGTAAAGGTAAATGCTTTGCCTTCCGTCAAGTTTTGCGCTTTGAGCAGTTTTACCAAGGTAGGCAGGGCATTAACATTTTCGATGTCCAGTTTGAAGGTGTCGCTGGCTTTGGTTTTGGTCTTATCGAGGGCGTTAACCGTGATATTCAAGGTGTCGGCATCGGTAGCGCTAGGGGTGCCGAGAAAGGTTTGCGTTGTGGTATCGAACTTAAGCCAGGTGGGGAGCGCTTTGCTGTTTTCCAATGTGGCCGAGTAGGTCAGGCTATCGCCCACATCAATGTCCGCAAAAGTACCCGCTGGCAGGGTGAAACTGAAAACAGCGAGTTCTTTGACGTGTTGATCTGTAATGGGGGTAATCAGCGTTGGTGCATTGTTGACGTTGGCAATCGAAAGCGAAAAATCGCTGTAAGCCGTTTCTTTTGATGAATCCGTGGCCGTTACCCGCAGCGCGAGTGTGCCAACACTGCTGTTGTCAGGGGTGCCGGTAAAGGTTTTTGCTTGGCTATCGAAAGTGAGCCAGCTAGGTAAGGTTGAACCATCGTTGAGTGTGGCTTTGTAGCTCAATACTTGATTGAGGTCAGGGTCAGAAAAGCTTTTGGCATCAAATGTATAAGTGAACAGTTTGTTTTCCGTTGCCTTCTGTGCCTTCAAGGGTTTTTCCACAAATGGACCTTGATTAACGTTCTGGATATTCAGATCAAAAGTATCAGTGGCGCTGGCCTTCTTTTTATCCGTGGCGGAAACCTTAATACTGAGTATGCCGGTATCTGCGTTACCGGGTGTTCCTGAGAATAGGCCCAGAGAGGGGTCAAATCTAAGCCACTTAGGCAGAGATTTTCCATTGGAGAGCGTAGCCGCAAGGGCGAGGCTATCGCCAATGTCGACGTCCGTGAAGGTGTCGCTAGGAACCACAAAGTTAAACGAGCTGCTTTCTTTGAGGTTTTGATCTGTAATGGGTTTGTTGACGATGGGCGCATCGTTGACATTGGCCACCGCGAGAGAAAAGTCGCTGAATACGGATTGGTGGCCCGCATCGTTGGCGGTTACGCGAATGTAAAGCGTCCCAATGGCGCCATTGTCGGGTGTGCCGGTAAACGTCCGGGTGGTGGCGTTAAAAGTCAGCCAGTTAGGCAGTGCGGAACCATTGGTAAGGGTCGCTGTGTAGCTGAGGGTGTCGCCGACATCCGGGTCGGTGAATGTGCCTTCAGTGAAACTGTAGATAAATGGCTTGTCTTGGGTTGCGACTTGAGCTTTTAGCGGGGTTTTAAGCACCGGAGGTTTATTGCTGACGATGATTGCAAAACGGTCAGAAACACTGGCACCCAAGGAGTCTTCCGTCGTCAGGATGATCGCTAAGTCGCTGATGTCAGTGTTTTCAGGGGTGCCGGAAAAGCTGAGCTTGGCACTATCAAAGGTCAGCCAATCGGGTAGTGCATTGCCATTTGCCAGTTTGGCGGAATAAGTCAGTTGGTCATTGGCGTCTATGTCGGTGAAGGTTCCGGCGGGGATGGCTAAAACAAAGGGCTGTCCTCGCGAAATGGACTGATCTTCAATCGGAATTTGGAGAACGGGAGGATCGTTTTCACCCGTGGCTCGGATGGTTACGGTGGCCGTACTTTTGGCACCGACACTGTCTTCCATGGTGTAAGTGAAGGTGTCGGTGAACACTTGGCCTTCCCCTAATGCCTGAAAACGAGGCCCG
>JBEGTT010000141.1:0-2654 GCA_041179245.1 Pseudomonadota bacterium | reverse complement strand
ACTGCAAGAGGATTTCGCGGTAGAAATTGTGAAAGGATTAAGTATTGGCGTACAAACCTAGGCTTACACATCTACGAAGCTATTCATAATCCCCAGTGCTATAGGAATTTCCCGCATAATTCTCAAATCGCGTGTATTGCCCCAGAAAGGTCAAGCGCACAGTCCCTAGTGGGCCATTACGTTGCTTGCCGACAATAATTTCGGCGATACCTTTGTCTGGGCTGTCTTCATTGTAAACTTCATCGCGGTAGACAAACACGATCAAATCGGCATCCTGCTCAATCGCGCCCGATTCACGCAAATCCGACATCATGGGGCGCTTGTTGGGGCGCTGTTCAAGATTACGGTTCAACTGGGATAAGGCAACGACCGGAACATTCAGCTCTTTCGCCAATGCCTTCAAACCCCGTGATATATCGGAAATTTGCTGCACACGATTATCGCCGCTGGATGGCGATTGCATCAACTGCAAGTAATCCAGCACAATCAGACCCAACTGCCCGTGTTCCCGCGTTAACCGCCTTGCTCTTGAACGCACTTCCGTTGGCGTTAGTGCAGGCGTGTCGTCAATGAACAGTTTGGTTTCGCCCAACAAGCTGATCGCTGAGGTCAACCTAGGCCACTCGTGGTCTTCAAGCTTGCCCGTCCTGACTTTATGTTGGTCGATACGCCCCAGGGATGACATCATCCGCATCGCCAGCGCATCGCCTGGCATTTCCATACTAAACACGGCAACAGGTTTGCCGCCTTTAATGGCGACATTTTCCGCTATGTTCATGGCAATTGCGGTTTTCCCCATAGACGGGCGACCCGCAACAATAATCAAATCAGCAGGTTGCAATCCTGAGGTTAATTCATCCAGATCAGTAAATCCGGTTGCCGCTCCGGTGATATTGCTGCCCTGTTCAAACAGCATTTCAATCTTATCAACCGCCCTAGCCAACAGCGATTTAATTCCGATAAAACCGCCCTGCCCTCGTTGGCGTTGTTCGGCAATTTTAAATACTTCGCGTTCTGCGTTTTCTAAAAGATCAGCGGTGTCGCGCCCTTCGGTATTAAAGGCTGAATCGGATATTTCTGTGCCAACATGAATCAATTGCCGCAGTACCGACCTATCCCTAACAATATTGGCATAGTTGACGATATTAGCCGCACTGGGCGTATCTTTTGCCAACATGCCCAGATAAGACAAGCCGCCCACGGCTTCCAGTTCGCTGGTCGCTTCCAGGGTTTCTGATATGGTAATCACGTCGAATGGAATCTGGTGATCGGCCAGTTTTTCTATCGTCCGAAAAATCAACTGGTGATCCCTACGATAAAAGTCGGTTTCAACCACCTTATCGGAAACAGAATCCCAAGTTTGATTATCCAACATCAGGCCGCCCAAAACTGCCTGCTCGGCTTGAATGGAATTGGGCGGAATTTTCAAGGATTCGTAGGCGTAATCACGATCTAATGCAAAATTTTGAGACATGAGATGAGTATTTGGAGGTACAAACAAGTGGGTAGTTTACCGGAAAATAGCTAGCATTTTATAGCCATTACAGGTGCTATTAACGTAAACCATTAAGCACTTAAACAACATCAGCCAAATTTCCTTTGGATTCCAACCAGATTTTCCTATCTGGAGCTCGTTTTTTTGCCAGTAGCAAGTCGAGCTGGCTGCGCGTATCGTCAGTTTTTTCTATGGTCAACTGCACCAGTCTTCTTGTATCTGGATTCATCGTGGTTTCACGTAGTTGGGAAGGATTCATCTCACCTAAGCCTTTGAAGCGTTGCACCGAAATTGCACCTTTAATCTTTTCCGCCTTGATGCGGTCGAGAACACCGAGCCGCTCGGCTTCATCTAACGCATAAAACACCCGCTTGCCGACATCAATCCGATACAACGGCGGCATGGCAACATAAACATGACCTGCTGAAACCAGTGCATTAAAGTGCTGGTAAAACAACGCGCAAATCAAGGTGGCGATATGGCTGCCGTCGGAATCGGCATCGGCCAGGATGCACACTTTGCCGTAGCGCAGGTTTTGTAAGCTATTAGAACCGGGATCGACCCCCAATGCCACAGCAATATCGTGGACCTCCTGCGATGCCATGACCTGGTTTGATTCAACTTCCCAGGTGTTCAATATCTTGCCGCGCAAAGGCATGATGGCCTGAAAGTCGCGTTCCCGCGCTTGTTTGGCGGAACCGCCTGCCGAATCACCTTCTACCAGGAATAATTCGGTACGGTTTAAATCTTGTGCGGTACAATCCGCCAATTTTCCTGGCAGCGCAGGGCCTGATGTGATGCGTTTGCGGATGATCGCCTTGCTCGCTTTCAAGCGTTTATTAGCACTGGCGATGATGATTTCGGCAATCTTTTCGCCTTCCATTGGGTGCTGGTTCAGCCACAAACTGAAACCATCTTTCGCCACGCCGGACACAAAAGTGACGCATTCGCGGGAACTCAAGCGTTCTTTGGTTTGGCCTGAAAACTGGGGATCTTCTAGCTTTACCGACAACACGTAATGGCAGTTTTCCCACACGTCTTCGGGCGCAACCTTAATGCCGCGCGGCAACAGGTTTCGGATTTCACAGAACTCTCGCATGGCTTCGGTCAAGCCAGCGCGCAGGCCGTTGACGTGCGTTCCGCCTTGCACGGTAGGCAC
>JBEGTT010000140.1:0-10735 GCA_041179245.1 Pseudomonadota bacterium | reverse complement strand
AAGCGGCGCTCTTCCTCTACCTGCTCGTTTTCCACGGATTCCTTGTGCGGCAGAATATTTTCCTCGACCCCAATCAGATAAACGTGTTTGAACTCCAGTCCCTTAGCCGCATGAAGTGTAGACAATTGAACGGCATCAACTTTGTCGTCCCCTTTATCTAGCAAGTTAATCAGTGCAATGGTTTGGGCTAGATCAATCAGGGTCTTTTCGTCTTCCTCGCCTTTTCTATTGATCCAGTTAGCAAACTCCATCACATTGCCCCAGCGGGTTTCCGCCGTACGCGGTTCCTCGTAATCATAGAGGTAACGTTCGTAGTCAATGGCTTTGAGCAAATCCGGGAGCACTTGCTGGGCAGGTTCTTTCTGGGCGCGAAACTGGATACGATTGATGAAGTTACCAAACTCCAGCAGAGGTTCCAGTTGGCGTTCAGCGACCCGATGCGCAAATCCTTCTTCAAACAAGGCTTCAAATAGGGAAATGTGACGGCCACCGGCATATTGGCCGAGCGCCTCAAGCGTAGTTGAGCCAATACCCCGTTTGGGCGTGGTGGCTGCACGGATAAACGCAGGGTCATCGTCTTCATTAGCGATCAAGCGCAAATAAGCGGTGATGTCCTTGATCTCGGTTTTATCAAAGAAGGACTGCCCGCCCGATAACATATAGGGGATTTTCTGATTGCGAAGCTGTTGCTCAAAGATACGCGCTAGATGGTTGGAACGATACAAAATCGCGTAATCACCCCACGTGGTCCGATATTCAAACTTGTGTGCCTGCATCTTCATGACGACCGTTTCAGCCTCAGCTTCGTGATCGGAACAGGCCGTTACGGCGATAGCTTCACCGTATCCCAAATCTGACCACAGCTTTTTCTCAAAGACCTTTTCATTGTTGGCAATCACATTGTTTGCCGCTTTCAAAATCCGCACGGTGGAACGGTAATTTTGTTCCAGCTTGATGACTTTCAGGCTCGGATAATCCGTGGGCAATTTGCGAAGGTTTTCAATGTCAGCACCCCGCCAGCCATAAATACTCTGGTCATCGTCGCCCACCGCCGTAAATTGTGCACGCGGCCCGGTTAGTAAGCGCAGCAATTGGTACTGGCACGCATTGGTGTCCTGATATTCATCCACCAATAGATAACGCAGACGGTTTTGCCATTTCTCGCGAATATCGGCGTGTTCAGCAAACAGCTTCACCGGCAGCATAATCAGGTCATCAAAATCCACCGCCTGATAAGCCTGCAAGGTAGCGGCATAACTCCGGTAGGCATGAGCGGCCAACTTGTCGATTTCCGCCTCAGCAAGTACCGCCGCCTCTTCCGGCGAGGCCATCGCATTTTTCCAATTAGAAATAATGCCTTGCACCTGCCGCACGGTGCCTTTGTCCACGCTCCCCACCAACTCGCTAATGATCCCAGCACAATCAGCCGAGTCGAAAATAGAGAACCTAGGTTTGTAACCCAAGGCGGTGGCCTCTTCACGCAAAATGCGCACGCCAAGCGAGTGAAACGTCGAAATCTGTAACTTGTTGGCCAAGCGGCTATCCATCAGCTTGGACACCCGTTCCTGCATTTCCTTCGCCGCCTTATTGGTAAAGGTAATCGCTCCAATATTGCGAGGATCAAAACCGCATTCCTGAACCAAATAGGCGATTTTTTGCGTAATCACCCGCGTTTTACCCGAACCGGCACCCGCCAGTACAAGCAATGGACCATCCAGATAGCGAATTGCCTCCCGCTGGGGAGGATTTAGGGTATTCAGAACGGCAGCCCTTTTTTAAGGACGGGCAAACGATTCAGCAGGGCATTACTTCGAAAAACCGCATCATCAAGCGCGGCCTTAGCCGGCTTTAAATTGGCCCACACAGCATTCAGCTCTTCTTCGATGATGACCCGAACCGGCTCAATAGAACCCAGTGGAATACTCTGCCCTGCCCCTTGTCCGTATAAGGAGTTAGCAATAACGGTTTGTGTTTTTTGTTCATCCCGGAACAGCCGACTTTGCAAAGCAGAGCGAGCCGTTTTAGTCAGCGGAATAAAATTGCCGACCCGCGCCATTTCAATCTGAATATCAGGAGCCAACAGAAACTTCACAAACTTGGCAACGGTCTGATATTCCTGCTTGGAATAGCCAGAACCCACCCATAGGGATGAACCATCAACGAGCGTGTGGCGACGGCCACCGTAAACATCTTCGTCATGGGGCAACGGGGCGATACCTAGTTCCAACCCCGGTACTTCACGCAACCAAGATTGAATCCAGGAATTACTGGTCAACATTGCGCATTCACGTTTAGCAAAATGCTGATCTGCCTCATCGCGAGTACCAAACACCTTGAAGTAATCAGCCTTAAACCAAGCTGAAAGGCGAGCAATGTGGCGAACCTGGGGCAAACCATTAAAACCCAGTTCCCTTTGTTTATTCGCCACCGACTCACCCGCTAACGCACTCATATTATCGATATGAACCCACGTCGGCCAAGACGTGGTGTAAGGACAAGCGTAGCCAGCATCAGCAAGCTTTCCCGCCACCAACTGCATTTCCTGCCATGTTTTTGGGGGAGATTCTGGGTCTAGGCCTGCTTTAACAAAAGCAGCTTTATCGTAGAACAAAACCGGAGTGGAAAAAGCCAAAGGTAAAGCTAGCGGCTGCTTCCCCCCGCCAAGTTCAGCGACCAGTAAATCCTGAGAAAACAGCTTGGTATCAAGCGGCTGCCCGGCTTCACTCAAGGTTTGATAAATCGGTTTAAAACTTGATTTTTGCGCAATGAACTGGGCAACTATCGACGGTGTCGCCAAATTAAGCGGCTTGGGTTTGCCCGAGTTTTCAAGATGAACTAAACGAATTTTCGACGTGGATTGACCATTAAAGCGATCTACCAAAATCTGCAAACGAGCCTCATTGGTTACCCCGAGTGAATGAGCAAATTCCAGCTCTGGAACTACCGCTAGCGGTTTAGCATCTGAAACTTTCGGCGCCGGCGCTTTAGTTGAACTGTGCGCGGCTAGGGCATAACCGTTAAATGCCAGACCTGCGCAGAACGTCACCCATAAAAGCGGCTCAAAACTTGACGGTTTAGTCATATTTCTCTCAGTTAAACAGATAAAAACAAGGGCGCGATTATAAATGGCTTACCCTTCTGCGGACTTATCAGGAGGCAATCTCACACGCTTTACCGCACACCATCATAATCGATACGGTAGAATCCGCCCCTTTGTTGCAACGGCCTTGGCCTCAGACGTTCCCGCATGAATCTCAAATCTATTTTTCGCATTGTCGCCATTGGCCTTCTTCTATGGGGTTTTGCTAGCCTAATAAAATTTCCGGCCAACAACGAAGCCTCCGTTGCGCCGAAAACTGAACTGCAAAAGCTGATGGCAGACAAGCAGTACGATGCCGCTTTACGTTCCTCAAATGAAGCTATTCGGCAAAACCCTCAGGATTTTTCGGCCCTACTTACCAAAGGTATTGCGCTGACAGCCCAGAATCAACGCCAAGAAGCCATTTCCTTGTATCAAAAAATGGTTAAAGATTTCCCCGAGTCGGCGGAACCCTACAACAATCTGGCGGCACTTTATGCCGCTGATGGCAAGTACGAAAATGCCCGCCAATCGCTTGAAAAAGCCATGCAGATACAGGGAAGTTATGCCGTTGCCTACAAAAACCTGAACGCCATTTACGCCAAACTGGCTGATCAGGCCTACAACAAGGCGCTTGAGGCTGGCACTGAAAAGTCACCCGCTCCGCTGCAACTCAGTCTGTTAACAGAACCCGGCCAAGCCGGCAAACCTGCTTTTATTGTGGCCATGAGCCAGTTTGAACAGCCCAAACCTGCTGTTGAGAAAAAACCTGTCCAGCTAGCCAAGGCATCGGTTGAAGAAGTTCCACCTCAAGCCCCGCCTCCGCAAGCTAGCACGCCCTTACCAATCCAAATTGCATCTGTTTCAACACCACCTCCTGCAGCAGCGCCATCGGCTCAAGTTCAGGTTGATAGCAAACCAAATAAAGCAACCATTGCGGTTTCTGTTGTTTCCTCTGAAGGTAAAGATCAGAAGACTGACAAGAAAGCCGTACCTGAGAAACCCTCAAAGGCTGAGAAAGCTGACAAAGCACCTGAAAAAGGCGAGCGTGACGTTATTGACGCGGTTCAATCTTGGGCGGTTGCTTGGAGTAAACAAGACATCAAGTCTTATTTGTCGCATTACGCCAGTAATTTTGATCCGGGTAATCAATCGCGTTCAGCTTGGGAAAGTGATCGACGTGCGCGGATTGGTGGCAAAGCGAGAATCTCTGTCACGGTAAGTGATTTCTCGGTCAACCTAAAATCCCCAACCTCCGCATCGGTTAAATTCCGCCAAAGCTACCGCTCTGACCGCCTGAACAGTCAAACCAGTAAAACCTTGGTGATGGAACGTAAATCCGATGGATGGCGAATTGTTCAGGAAAAAGCCGGGGGCTAATGGTGTTTCTGGTTTCGCTGAAGATGCTCACGCGTAAGGTGCTACTTGCTGGGTTCGTGGCTACGGTCTCCTTAGCCAGTCTTCCGGCAAGTGCAGATCGCCAGCAAAAATTCGATCCTGAAGCACAGCTTCTGAATATATATCGACTGATGGCTGAAGGTCAGGCAGAGCCTGCACTAAATGCCGCCGATGTTCTCGTTGAACGTTTTCCCACGTTCAATCTAGGCCACTTGGTTCGCGCTGACCTCCTCCAATCCCGAGTTCGACCGATTACGACGCTTGGCGACGCACACAAACCGGAGCAGTTTTCTGAGCGATTAAATGACCTCAGAGAAGAAGCCAAAGGAAGATTTCAGGCTCTGATCTCCCCCGTGCCAGACAAGATGTTGCCCGACGTTCTGCTCAAACTGTCACCCGAGCAGAAACATCTGCTGGTGGTTGATGCCTCCAAGTCCCGCCTGTACGTGTTTTCACATCAAGACGGGGAACTCAAATACCTTACCGATTACTACGTTTCCATTGGCAAAGCGGGAAGCGATAAAGTCAGCACGGGCGACCAAAAAACCCCACTGGGTGTTTACCGAATCACCGGAAGTATTCCCGGCAACAAGCTAACTGACTTTTATGGCAAAGGTGCCCTCACCCTGAATTATCCCAATAGTTGGGATCAACAACGGGGAAGAACGGGCTACGGGATTTGGTTGCATGGGGTTCCCAGCAATTCCTACAACCGCGCACCCAAAGCCAGTAACGGTTGCGTTGTACTGGCCAACCCGGACATGGAAACCTTAATGGAAAAAATCCAGCCCGGAACGCATGTGGTCATTTCAGACAAGATTAAATGGCTTACGCCAGCCGTTTGGAAAACCGAACAAGAGCGCTTTTTGCGCGCTTTCACTGGAAACCAAGCACTTGAAACGGCTTCAATCTTCCGCTACCCAGCTTCACAGCAAATGGTGCAGATCAGTTCACGTGGCAAAGACACCCCCAAAGATCAATATTGGTCTTTCGATGGAGTCGCTTGGCGGCCCGCTCAAAAATCTGGCTAGGCCAGCCTAGGCTGGCCACTCAGCTTTATTTCCGTTTTTTAGGAAAGCGGCCTACTGGGTTCAACCCTTGCCCCTGAGTCAATGCCGGACGAGTTTTTCCCCCCATCCGATTTGGCGCATTACCGCTACGGCAGCCCGTCCCTTCGGGTTGCCACAAAGGAATCAAATGCTTTTTACCGTTTCCGATAAGGTCAGCCCTGCCCATTTCCTTTAGGGCTTCGCGCAACAAAGGCCAGTTTTCAGCATCGTGATAACGTAAAAATGCCTTGTGTAGTTTGCGTTGGCGGCCAGCACGAACCACCGCTACTTTCTCAGAATCCTTGCTAACCCGCTTGAGCGGATTTCGCTCGCTGTGCCACATGGTGGTTGCCAACGCCATAGGAGTTGGAAGGTAGGTTTGTACCTGATCCAATCTGAAGCTATTACGCTTTAACCAAAGCGCCAAGTTCATCATGTCCTCATCCCGTGTTCCTGGATGGGCAGCAATGAAATAGGGAATCAGATACTGTTCCTTGCCCGCTTCCTTTGAAGCTCGCTCAAACATCGTTTTGAATCGTTCATAACTACTGATTCCCGGCTTCATCATCTTAGACAATGGGCCTTCTTCGGTATGTTCGGGGGCAATTTTCAGGTAACCACCCACATGGTGAGTTACCAGTTCCTTAACATACTCCGGCGAACGAACGGCCAAGTCATAACGAACACCTGAGCCAATCAGAACCTTCTTCACGCCGGGTAAGCTGCGCGCCTTACGGTACAACTGAATCAGATGTCCATGATCGGTATTCATGTTTTCACAGATATCGGGATAGACACAGGAAAGCCGGCGGCAGGCAGACTCAATCTTGGTATCTTTACAGGCCAAACGATACATATTCGCCGTCGGGCCACCCAGATCAGAAACGATCCCCGTAAACCCTTTGGTTTTATCCCGAATCTCTTCGATTTCGTGAAGGATGCTGTCCTCCGATCGGCTCTGAATAATGCGGCCTTCGTGCTCGGTAATGGAGCAGAAGGTGCAGCCACCAAAACAGCCTCGCATGATATTGACCGAAAAACGGATCATTTCCCATGCGGGAACCTTGACCTCGCCATAGGAAGGGTGGGGATTACGGGCATAGGGTAAGCCATAGACAACGTCCATTTCCTCAGTCGTCAAGGGAATGGGAGGCGGATTCAACCACACATCCCTTGGTCCATGCCCCTGCACCATCGCTCTGGCATTACCCGGATTACTTTCCAGATGCAATGTTCTGGAAGTGTGGGCATACAAGGTTTTATCGTTTCTTACCGTTTCGTAGGTTGGCAGACGAACCACCGTCCGTTGCCGTTGCTCACCCCGATTCATTCCTTTTTCACGGTGAGGATCAAGCTCGGTATCGGTGTAATCAAGCACCGTCCAGTGCTCATCCGGCAACCAGCCAGTTGGCACCATAAAAGCCGTACCGCGTACATCCCGAATATCAGAAAGCTTTTCGCCCTTGGCAACCCGATGGGTAACTTCAACTAAGGCACGCTCAGCATTCCCGAAGAGCAGCAAATCAGCTTTAGCGTCAGGTAAAACAGAGCGTTTGACCGTTTCTGACCAGTAATCAAAATGGGCGATTCGCCGAAGACTCGCTTCAATGCCGCCAATCACGACCCCTACACCGGGATAAGCCTCACGACAACGCTGCGCATAAACCACCACGGCACGATCCGGCCGCTTTCCAGGTTCTGCCCCTGGGGTATAGGCATCGTCGGAGCGAATTTTACGATCTGAGGTGTAACGGTTGACCATCGAATCCATATTGCCGGCGGTCACGCCAAAATACAGATTCGGTTTTCCCAGCACCCGAAACGGGTCTGCTGACAACCAGTCTGGCTGGCTAATAATCCCCACCCGAAAACCCTGCGCTTCCAGCAGGCGGCCGATCAACGCCATCCCAAAACTGGGGTGATCGATATAAGCATCACCCGTCACCAGAATCACATCACAAGAGTCCCAGCCTAAAACATCCATTTCTGCTCGCGACATCGGCAGGAAAGGTGCGACGCCAAAGCGATGCGCCCAGTGTTTTCGGTAAGCCGTTAAGGGGCGAGCCGTATAAGCAACGGTCGTCATTCTGGAATAACCAAACCGGACACCTTAAATTTCACTGGCAACAGATTGCCCTTCTTGGCGCGGTGAGCACGGCATGCGGCCAAATCAACGGGCTTCACTTGCCATTCCTGCGCTTTCCCGGCGCGCCCTTCCCCAATAACCAATAGCTTGTCGTTCATCGGCAAGGCCGCAATCAACCGTTCTCCGGGTACGATGCTGTTCAGCATGAGTCCCTTACCCCCACTCATTTCTTTTAAATCATCAAGGGGGAAAATCAGTAAACGTGGCTCGCTGCTCACCACGGCAATCCATTGTTGCCCAGCGGTGATTTTCTCGGGCCGGCATAATTCAGCACCGTCGTCCAAATTCATAAAGGCTTTACCCGCCCGCTGGCGACTGGTCATATCGATGAGTTTGGCAATGAAGCCAACCCCCGCCGAAGAAGCCATCAAATAGCGAGTTTCAGGTGGCGCGGAAATCAAACTTACTACCCGCTGACCTTGTAGTTCAACCAAGGAAGTCACGGGAACGCCATCGCCTTTACCACCCGGCAAATCGACTGGGCGCAAGGTATAGGTGCGACCGCTATCGTCCAACAAAACCACCGGATACACGCTACGGGTTTCCAGCACCACCAGCTCGCTATCACCCGCTTTCCAGTTAATCGCTGAACGATCAACACCGTGTCCGCTACGGCTGCGAATAAATCCATTTTTGGACAGCAAAATGGTAACCGGCTCATCAGCCACCACTTCCACCCGGCCAGCGGTGATTTTCTCGGAGGCTTCAATCAAGGTTCGGCGTTCGTCGCCATAGAGTTTGATGTCTTGGCGAATTTCCTTGACCAGTAACTTGCGACGCGCGCCTTCATTACCCAGCAGGTGATTCAAGCCTTCACGCTCGGCTTGCAGCTCTGCCAATTCCTTTTCAATCTTGAAACCTTCGAGTCGCGCTAATTGACGCAGGCGAATTTCAAGAATGTCTTCGACTTGAATGTCTGACAGACGAAAGCGAATCTTCAGTTCCAGCTTGGGTTCGTCTGATTCACGAATCACCCGGATCACTTCGTCGATGTGCAGGAAGGCGATCATGCGGCCTTCAAGGATGTGCAGACGACGCTCGACTTCATCAAAGCGATGTTTCAAGCGGCGTTCCACCGTGACCATGCGGAAGTCACACCATTCACGCACCGCTTGCGGCAAATTCTTTTGCTGCGGACGACCATCTCGGCCAATCATGGTCATGTTGACCGACTGATTGCTTTCCAGTGAGGTATTCGCCAGCAATACGTTCATTAAGTCATCAGCGGAAACGGTGCGGGTTTTTGGCTCTAGAACAATCCGCACCGGATGGGCTTTGTCCGAATCGTCGCGGAAGGTGTCGACCACCGATTGCACGGTGTTTTTCATCAACTGCTGATCTGGCGTGAGCGATTTCTTGCCACTCTTGATCTTCGGGTTGATCAGTTCTTCAATTTCGGACAACACCTTGGCGGTGCTGGTGCCGGGGGGTAATTCGGTAATCGCCACGCGATATTGCCCGCGCGCCAGCGGTTCCACCGTCCAGCGGGCACGAACCCGCAAACTACCGCGCCCGGTTTCATAGGCTTTGCGAATTTCTTCCGGCGAGGAAATGATCTGCCCGCCACCGGGAAAATCCGGGCCTGGAATGGCGGCATACACCGAGGCATCGTCACCGCCCTGAATCACCGAAATCGCGGCTTCTGCGACTTCGTTCAGGTTATGCGGTGGCATTTCGGTGGCCATACCCACCGCAATGCCAGACACGCCATTGAGCAGCAACACCGGCAAACGGGCTGGCAACAGTGCGGGTTCTTTTAGCGTCCCATCGTAGTTTTCACGGAAATCAACTGTCCCCCGATCAATTTCCGACAGCAGAATATCTTCGGCAAAACGCGACAAACGCACTTCGGTGTAGCGCATTGCCGCCGGGGAGTCACCGTCGCGAGAGCCAAAGTTACCTTGGCCCTCAATCAGCGGGTAACGCAGGGTAAAGTTCTGCGCCATGCGCACAGCGGCTTCGTAAACCGCCGTGTCACCGTGTGGGTGAAACTTACCAATCACATCGCCGACAATCCGCGCGGACTTCTTAAAAGGCTGGTCGGAGCGGTTGCCCAACTCGCGCATGGCAAACAAAATGCGCCGCTGCACGGGCTTCTGACCATCTTCGACAAAAGGCAACGCACGATCCAGCACGGTGGACATGGCGTAGGTCAAATAAGCGCGTTCGGCAAACAAATGCAGCGAAATCGCGCCATCTGGCAGATTGTCTTCCACCGCTTGTTCAATTTCTTCAGTCATATCCGTCATGGTCAGATATCCGCTTCTACCAAATTACCGTTGATTTCCATCCAAGCCCGTCGTCCAGCCGCTTCGCCCTTGCCCATCAACAGGGTAAACATTCGCTCCACCTCGCCCAGCCCTTGCAACGGCAGATGGACTTGCAACAAGCGCCGGGTATCCGGGTGCATGGTGGTTTCGCGCAACTGCTCAGGATTCATTTCGCCCAGACCTTTGAATCGGCCAACGTGGATGTGTTCATCGCGAATATTGTCGTCTTTGAGGCGTTCCAACATCTGCTCACGCTCAGACTCATCCAGCGCATACAAACGCCGTTCTGGGCGGCCCTTACCGGATTTACCGGCACCACCAGCGACCTTAATCGCAAACAACGGAGGCTGGGCGATATACACATGACCAGCTTCAATCAAGCGCGGGAAATGGCGGAAGAACAGGGTCAGCAGCAAGGTTTGAATATGGCTACCGTCAACGTCCGCATCGGCCATGATGATGACCTTACCGTAGCGCAAATTGGCTAAAACGGTATCCGGTGCATCCAGTTTGTGCGGATCCATGCCCAGCGCAACGGCAATGTCGTGGACTTCGTTGTTGCCGAAAATCTCGCCCTGTGGCACTTCCCACGTATTCAGCACCTTGCCGCGCAAGGGAAGAATCGCTTGAAACTCACGCTCTCGACCTTGTTTGGCAGAACCGCCCGCCGAATCGCCTTCGACGAGGAAAACTTCATTGCGGCTAATGTCGTCGGTTTCGCAATCGGTCAGCTTGCCAGGCAATACCGACGAACCTGATTGCTTTTTCTTCTCAATCACCTTGCCGGCTTTTT
>JBEGTT010000139.1:0-28614 GCA_041179245.1 Pseudomonadota bacterium | reverse complement strand
AACTGCGGCTTTGGACGCCGAGTAAGCCCCTGCTCCGGGCAGCCCCCGCACCCCAGCCACTGACGCGATCCCAACCAGTTTCCCGTGACCACGTTTTTTCATGGCCTTAATGAACGGGGCAAAGGTTGCCACGGTCCCCAAGACATTAACTTCTAGGATGCGCTCAAAAACGATTTGATCGTCCAATTCCTCGGTCAGCGTTCCTGCTGAAATCCCCGCACTGGCGATCACGACGTCGGGTACGCCCTCATTCATGATGAAATGTTTGGCGGCCCCTTCAACGGCATAGGCATGAGCCACGTCATAGGGATAACAAAAGTGATGGCCACCTAGTTCCTCATTCAGTGTTTTTAAGGCACCCGAACGACGGGCCAGCAATCCCAGCACAGCCCCTTGTTCCGCGTAGTACCGAGCCAGCGCCTCTCCAATCCCAGACGTCGCCCCGGTAATAAAAACCCGGAGTGGTACCGTTAAATGCACCGATGAAGTGGAGAACCCTGCTGTCATTTGAGCTGCTACGTCACTTTTTGGTTTTGGATGCCGACGCGGCAGCGGCTCGCGACTTCGCAATCAAGGCTTCAGCAATATGCAATTGCTGCTCATGCGTTAATTCGCTATTGATGAGATACATTCCATTGACCGCCAAGGCCGGCACGCCATCAATCGCATAATCCCGGCTCATCTGATCGCCCCGATTCACCCGGCCCCGAACCCCAAATGCGTTATAGGCATCGTTGAATTTCTGGATATTGACGTTCTTTTTGACCAACCACTCATTCAACGCTCGCGGGTCAGCCAAATTTTCACCCTCTTTATGCATTGCTGTAAAAACAGCCTGATCTAGGGCAGGCAAATCACCAGTTACTTCCAAGGCGTAATACAAACGTGCCAAGTTGGCCCACGGTGCCCGATTGAATAAAACAGGAACCCGCTTGAACACCACGCCCTGCGGTAATTTTTCAGCCCACTGTGTCAATTGTGGGTTGAACTGGGCACAATGTGGACAGGCATAAGAAAAAAACTCCGTCACTTCAATCTTACCGGGAGTGTCCATCAATTGAGCTGGCTGGATGCGCCGGTAATCTTTACCTTCCACCGGTTCAGCCGCATAAGCCGGTGCAGACGACAGCAAAACCCCGGTCAGAACTGCAAAAAAAACCTGCCGAACAGCACGTGCGAACTTCATCTCAGTTTCCTTCTCAGTTGCCTTGTTTGACCGCAGTCACTTCAACACCCGACTTAGCGAGTTCCTGCTTCACCTGATTAGCGTCTTCCGGGCGGGCATAAGGTCCCAACCGAACGCGATACAGCGTTTTATCCTGAATCATCACCTGCTGAACCACACTCTCAACACCTTGCATGGCCAATCCCGCTTTTAAATTTTCGGCATCACCCACCTTGCTAAATGCCCCGGCCTGCAAATACACGGCTTGTGCGGTAGGTTTCATATCTTGGGCCGACGTTTCCTGCTTCGCCGGTTTGGCATCTTTGCTCGGCACTGGCTCAGATTTACCCTGAAGAATGTCGTAGAACTGGAAGCGGCGCTCGCTGGGTGGCGGGTCGCCCGGTTTCCCAGCCAAGGCTACCGGTGCCTGCGGGGCGGGTAGTGCGCCAGCCGGCGAAGCCATTGGCTGGCCCGTTGCGGCTGGGGTCGCATTGGCATTTTCAGTGGGCTTTTCGCGCACCACTTTTTTGTCCACAAACGGAGTTGCGCTACGACTGGTGTACCACGCCACACCAGCGGCCAAACAAATCCCCAGCACTAGACCGACGAAAATCCCCACCATCGTGCCACCACCCCGGCGGCTTTCCGGCTCTGAGGAAAACTGTTTTCTTTTCACATCACGGCTCATGCGAACTCCGAATGATTGAGGACTACATACTGAGCGGGCAACTAACACCCAAGAGCATCAATCCATTACGAATGACTTGCCGAACGGCCAGTGCCAATGCCACACGTGCGGTGCGCAGCTCAAGATCATCCACCAGCATCCGCTCGGCGTTGTACCAACCGTGGAACTCACTGGCGAGATCCTTCAAGTAAAACGCGACCTGATGTGGTGCCAGATCAGTAGCAGCCGTGTTAACCAGCGCCGGAAACTCGGCAATCTTGGTCGCCAGATCAATTTCCCGGGGATTTTCCAAGCGCGCCAGATTCGCGGTCAGTAAAGATTTTTCATCGCCTGCCCACTGGTTCATCACAGAACAAATACGCGCATGGGCATACTGGATGTAATAGACCGGATTTTCATTTGACTGGCTCTTGGCCAAATCCAGATCAAAATCTAAGTGCTGATCGGCTTTGCGCAAAATATAGAAGAAGCGGCAGGCATCGTTACCCACTTCTTCACGCAAATCCCGCAAGGTCACGAATTCACCCGATCGGGTAGACATCGATGCCTTCTGCCCATTGCGATACAGCACCGCAAACTGCACCAAGGCCACATCCAGTTGTTCAACCGGCAACTGTAATGCCTGAATGGCGCCCTTTACGCGTGGAATATAGCCATGGTGATCCGCGCCCCAAATATTGATGATGCGATCAAAACCCCGTTCAAATTTATTCAGGTGATACGCAATATCTGAGGCAAAGTAGGTGTAAAGCCCATTTTCACGTTGAACGACGCGATCCTTCTCATCACCAAACGCCGTAGACTTAAACCACTTGGCGCCGTTGTTGACATAGATATGGCCCTGTTTTTCCAGCAAATCCACACAACGCGCCACCAGCCCCGTATCAAACAGGGATTTTTCCGAGAACCAAACCTCAAAGTGAACGCCGAAGCCTTCGAGGTCATTCCGGCAATCACCCAGCTGCTCGGATAAGGCGTGCTGGTGAACATAGAACCAGTCTTCACCAAGCAAATCTTTGGCATTCTGGATTAGCGCATCAAGATGCATTTCCTTCTGCTGAGCCGCCGCTTTTTCTTCAATTTCTGGCCCCGGCATCCCCGGTGTTCCAGCCATCACAGCAATAGTGGGTTTGAGATATTTCAAGCCGTGTGCTGCGGTAAGCTGGGCGGCCATGTCCTTAACGTAATCACCCTGATACGCGTTAGGCGGGAAAGGAAGCTCAACACCGTGGCTTTGCAGGTAACGCAACCACGTCGACACCGCCAGAATATCCATCTGACGCCCGGCATCGTTTACGTAATATTCACGGGTAACGTCCCAACCGGCATACATCAGCAAACTGGCCAATGACGCCCCGTAAGCAGCACCACGCCCGTGGCCGACATGCAGCGGCCCGGTAGGATTAGCAGAAACAAACTCCACCTGCACCTTACGCCCAGCACCTTGCTGGCTGCGCCCGTAGACTTCGCCTTGCGCTAGTACATGGCTAACAATATCCAGCTTGCTGCTGGCAGCTAGGCGGAAATTGATAAATCCTGCCCCGGCAATTTCAGCGCCGACCAACCAAGGTGCGGCAGGCAAAGCCGCCACAATTTGTTCAGCAATTTCGCGCGGATTTTTTTTCAGCGTACGCGCCAGCTGCATAGCCAAGTTACAGGCCAAGTCCCCATGCGAAGGGTCACGCGGACGTTCAAGATGGATATCAAGCGGCGGCGCAACAGGAGAAACGATTCGCAGGGCTTCACGCAGTAAGGCAGTTAATTCAGTTTTAGGGTCAAAGGCCATGAGTTTTGGCAAATCAGATAAGTACAAAATAGGAGGGGCGCGATTCTATACGGTCTACCCCGTAGAAAGGCCCACTACATCATCACGAAGTTCTTCGTATTCCTCGTAATTCAAACCCAGATAGGCCAGCGTCTCCTCACCAATATGCGCCCACTGAGGATTTTCACGCATTCGAACCGTGTAATCGTGAAGTTGTTCCGCCAAATAGTTGATCGCCACCAAGGTCTTAGAAACCGGCGGAGCATTATCTTTCGTGCGGAACACTTCCGTATCATGATGCCAGCGAATGGCTTCGCACAATGTCGGCGACAAACCCCAGGAACGCGCCACCAAATACCCCAACGTCACGTGGTTCGTCCCGTGCCGCTCATCTTCCACTACCGGCAAAGGACGATCATCACCGCCGGCGATTTTTAGTGTCTCGCGATAGTCGGGGAAACGCATCATCAAGATGGGAATACCGCAATCCCGGAAAATCCCGAAGGTATACGCTTCATCTTTTGGCGCTCTCGGCAACATATTGCAGATGTGCCTTGAGATATTGGCAACCTTTTCCGAGCTATCCCAGAAACGCTCCAGTGACACTCCGGCAGAACCTGACAAGGTATTACGCAAAATCAAGCTAGTGACGATATTGCGCACATTGGTCGAGCCAAGGATTTGTACCGCCTGTTGCACATTGCCGATTTTGTTACGCAGGGCAAAGTAAGGCGAGTTCACAGTCTTCAACATGGCAGCAGAAACGGCCACATCTTTCATAATAATTTCGGCCAGTCGAATCGGTGATGGATCATCCCCCATCAGCAACCGATTGAGCTCGATCAACAACACAGGGCGCGGCGGAATAGTGATGCTTTTAAGCAACTCTGCAGCAGCGCCGTCATCAAGATTCGGGGTTGAAGAATCGGTCATGGCTCAAGCCTCCACGTGGTAAGTGGTCACACGATCCACTTCGTGCTTAGCGCCCAAAATAACCGGCACGCGCTGGTGGAGTTGTTGTGGCTGCAAGGACAAAATGCGTTCACGCCCGGTCGTAGCAACGCCTCCGGCCTGCTCAATGAGTAACGCCATCGGGTTGGCTTCGTACATCAAGCGCAATTTTCCACCCTTCTCTTTGGTTTTCGCATCTACGGGGTACATGAACACCCCTCCCCGCGTCAGAATACGGTGGACATCGGCCACCATGGCCGCCACCCAGCGCATATTAAAATCTTTGCCCCGCACGCCGGTTTTACCCTCCAGAAGTTCAGTGATATAACGCTGTACCGGCGCTTCCCAGTGCCGCTGGTTGGACATGTTGATCGCAAACTCTTGCGTATCCTCAGGCACCATCATATTTTCTTGGGTCAGCAAGAACTGGCCATGTTCCCGATCCAGCGTAAAACAGGCCACACCATCGCCCACAGTCAATACCAGCAATGTCGTTGGACCATAGACTGCATAACCCGCCGCTACCTGTGCCGTACCCGGCTGCAAAAATGCCTTTTCTGAGGCTGCTGGCGAACTTAAATCAGCACTTTCAGGGCATTTTAGAACCGAGAAGATAGTTCCCACAGAAACGTTGACGTCAATATTAGAAGAGCCGTCGAGCGGATCAAATAGCAGCAGATATTCTCCCTGCGGGTAACGATTGGGAATCAGACTCGGCAAATCCATTTCTTCTGATGCCATCGCCGCCAGATGGCCGCCCCACTCATTAGCCTCTAGCAAAATCTCATTAGAAATCACGTCCAGCTTTTTCTGGGCCTCTCCCTGAATATTGTCGCTACCGGCTTCGCCCAGAACCCCTCCCAGACTTCCCTTGCCAATCGCCACGGCGATACCCGTACAAGCACGCGCCACCACCTCAACCAACAAGCGAAGATCAGCGGGAATAAGCTTTTTCTCTCGTTGTTTCTCAATGAGATAGCGCGAAAGGGTAATACGGGACATAACGAACTCCTACGAAATACAAGTTTCGCCAACATCTTGTGCGAAGTGTTGGCGTAAAAAATTAAAAGCAACAGCCGGGGGCAGCGGTCGGCTAAATAAATAGCCCTGCACCGTGTCACAGGCATTTCCCTGTAGCAACGCGAATTGCTCTTGGGTTTCAACTCCTTCGGCAATCACCTTCAGACCCAAGGTGTGCGCCAAGGCTATCGTACCAAACGCAATCGCACGATCATTTAGGTCATGCCCCAAATCGGCCACAAAAGACTGGTCAATTTTGAGATTATGGATCGGTAAAAGTTTCAGGTAGGTCAATGACGAATAACCCGTACCGAAATCATCAATCGCCAGAGAAACCCCCATATCGCGTAAACAGTTGAGGGTCACCACAGACTCCTGCGGATTCTCCATCAACACACTTTCGGTAATTTCCAGCTCCAGCAAACGCGCCGGCAACCCGCTATCGGCAAGCGCATCCTGGACTGATTCAGCAAAATCTCGTTGCCGTAATTGCCGAGCAGACACATTCACCGCCATCACCATATCCGGCAAACCCGCCAGCCGCCAATCCTGCATCTGGCGACAGGCCTCGCGCAACACCCAATTACCAATGCCGGAGATCAAACCCATTTCCTCGGCAACCGGAATAAAAATTCCCGGCGGTATAAAACCTTGATCCTTGGTTTCCCAACGAATCAGCGCCTCGACCCCTACAGGGCGCTGTGTAACAGCCTGCATTTGCGGCTGGAAATGCAGCGAAAACTCGCCGCGCGCCACCGCTTGCCTAAGCTTTTGCTCCAGATTCATACGAGCCAACGCTGCCGCATTCATTTCTTCAGCGTAAAATTGGAAGGTATTACGACCTGCTCCCTTGGCATGATACATCGCAGTATCCGCATGTTTCATCAGGCTACTGGGATCAGTTCCGTCGGTCGGGTATAGCGCAATCCCCAATGAAGGACTGGTGTGCAGTTCATGCTGGCCGGCTAGAACCGGGGGGATAAAAGACTCCAGAATCTTGCGGGCAATCTGGGCAACTTCAACCATCCCACCACAATCTGGCAGCACCACCACAAACTCGTCCCCCCCCAAGCGAGCAACCGTATCCGAGGCGCGCACCGCAGTCGACAGGCGATGCGCCACTTCCATCAGCAACATATCGCCAATCTGGTGCCCCAACGTATCGTTGATCACCTTAAAGCGGTCCATGTCGATGAAAATCACCGCCGTACTCCAGCGATAGCGGTCCGCTTCCGGCAGCGCCTGCTCCAGCCGTGCCATAAGAGATAGCCGGTTCGGCAATCCGGTCAGCGCATCGTGGTGAGCCAACTGGTTAAACCGCAGTTCAGCCAGCTTGATTTCGGTGACGTCTTGAATGGTGCCACTGGTACGGACAGGTTCTAATTTCCCCTCAAAGAACATTCGCCCTTGCATATGATAGTAGCGTAACCCGCCTCTCGGCAGCGTCACCCGAAAATCGATGGCGAAAGGGGAACCGTCGGCCATCGCGTCTGCAAAAGACTCGTGAATAGCGTCACGATCCTCTGGGTGCACTTGCTGAATGAACAAACCATAGGTTGGCTGTAGGGACTGCGGATCAAAACCGAACAGCCGGTAACACTCATCCGACCACCACAGATGGTTGGTCCGTAAATCACGCTCCCAACTACCGATGCGCGCAATCCGCTGCGCCTCTTTTAGAAGCTCTAGATGTCGCGCATTCGAGGTAGACTGTGAGTTGTCGAGGCAATGATTCATTCTGTGTCTTCAGCGGAAAACCAGCGCCAAATTTGGCCAAACTCTAATCTGCTGATGATAGCAGAGACAATTCCCCTCGTACTCACTGCCTTCCCTATGGAAGCTAACTTTATAACTTTTTCGTTGCTTGATGCTTTGCCCAAACGGTATATTCCGGCCCATGCGTTTTATTTCCGCTTTACTTTTCCTGCTAACGCTTTGCGCCCCACTTCAGGCTGCCCAATTTGCCGTTCTACTCAACAGCAATGATCCCGCGTACCAAGAGTTTCTAAGCAGTGTAAAAACATCGCTGCCGGCCGGTCACCAATGGCAACTGACTTGGGAAGGTGACACCGACAAATTTGAGCAATCGCCGCCCGCCCATGCTGACCTCATTCTGGCCGCCGGCGCCAACGCAACGCGCCTTGCTCTTGCCAAAGCGGATGGCCCACCCGTCATTGCCAGCTTACTCACCCGAACAGCCTTTGAAAATATCAAGCGGGAAAGCCCGGTGCATCGACAAGGGGTAACTGTGTTGTATCTGGATCAACCCATTTCCAGACAACTGGCCTTTATCAATAAGTTGCTCCCCCCAAGCGTTTTTGAAAACCGACATATTTTTACTGCCGTCAGTGATGCCAAATCCGAACCGCTGGCGGCACTTCGACAAGCAGCTCCCGCTGCAGGTTTTAAAGTCAGCGCCACGATTGTCGACAGCGCTGAAACCACCGTTCCCGCCATCGATCGCTTACTCAGTAACAAGGAAGGGCTGTTTCTCGCTTTCCCAGACAGTAAAATTTTTGCGCGGGACAATGTCCGCCCCTTCCTGCTCACAACTTACCGTTACAAAATTCCGGTAATTGCTTTTTCCCTACCTTTCGTCCAAGCCGGCGCGCTAGCAGCCCTCCATACCACACCAACCCAGTTTGGACAGGAACTCGCCTCTTGGGTCACTAGACTCCCCTCCTCGCTCCCCATCACCAATCTGCCGCAACCAAAAAACCCATCCCAGTTTTCCGTCTCCATCAATGCACAAGTCGCCCGCTCACTGAAGCTATCGCTCCCTTCCGAGAGTGAGCTTGTTTCCTCGCTAAAAATCAGCTCAGGAGACAAGCCATGATTAACAGCCTCTATCAGCGTTTGATGTTAACCACGCTCCTACCCGCCTGCGTGCTGGTACTAGTGCTAGCTGCTTATTTTGCGATTGCGGGCCTTCGTTCAATGGAAGGGCAACTGTTCCTGCATGGTCAGGACATCGTGCGTTACATGGCACCCAGCAGTGAATACGGCGTACTTTCCGGCAACCGCCAAGCCCTCCAAAACATGGTTCAGGTCGCTATGGAACAACGGGATGTACGCGGCGCAGCCATTGTCTCAACTGACGGTCAAATTTCAGCTATGAGCGGCCGCCTAAGTCTGGACACGGGATTGCTCACAACACCGCCTCGCACCGCTAGCAAAATCGCCCATGGCGATGGCTGGGTCACCTTTGCCGCACCGATTTTGCGCACAACGACCGATGAAGACTCGCTTTTCCAGCTTTACCTAAGTACAAAAACCCCGCAGCAATCGGAGATTATTGGGCAAATCATTCTCGAACTCGATACCAGTCAGTTGCTGGAAAAACAAAAAGAACTGGTTTTCCAAGGTCTCGCTATTGTGATTCCTGCCTTCCTGATCTTTGCCGTTTTTGCCGCCCGAATGGCCAAAGCGCTAATTCTGCCCATCCTGCGCCTCTCTGATGCCGCAAAAGAGATGGCCGAAGGCAACATTGATACTCGCGTCCCAGAAACCTCGAAGGACGAAATCGGCTACCTTGAACGGGGCTTCAATCACATGGTGGATCAGGTCAGCGAAGTCCACCGCACCTTGCACCAACGGATTGACGAAGCCACCGCGCAACTGGCTTACCAAGCGCGCCACGACCCATTAACCGGATTAATCAACCGTCGAGAATTTGAAACCCGACTCGAAGCCGCCCTCGACATGGCGCAAGCTGGCGGCACCGTCTGTTCAGTTCTGTTTATTGATCTTGACCGGTTCAAGAAGGTCAATGACGTCGCAGGACATATGGCGGGAGACGAATTGCTGCGTCGTATTTCCCGACAATTGCACAACCGAATTCGCGACACCGACACCTTGGCTCGCTTAGGCGGTGATGAGTTTGCTGTTCTACTCAATGATTGCCCGACAGCCCACGCCCAAACGCTGGCTGACTCACTTTGCCACTTAGTCGCCGCCTACCATTTCCCTTGGGAAGACAAGGTGTTCACCATCGGGGCCAGTATCGGCCTGGTTGAAGTCGATAAAAGCTACCAGAGCGTAGTGGATGTTCTGGGCGCTGGTGATGTAGCCTGTTACGCCGCCAAAGCCGCTGGCAAGAATCGGGTGGAAGTCTTCCGGCAAAGTAATAATAACGAGTACAGAACCCGCGAAGTGTTGGGACGGAACCTCTTAGAAAAAGCCATTGCCAACGACTCACTTAAGTTCGAAACCGTCCCTGTACATCCGGTGACCGCCACAACCGATGAGGCATCGACAGTGAAACTCATTGAGCTACAAGGCATCTTGCAAGATTCGGCCGAAGATCAGGCGGTATATCTCTCCTTGATGATGGAAACCGCCGAAAGATGCGAGCTAGCGCATTTGTTTGATCAGCGCTTACTCACCCAATCGGCGCATTTGCTTAAGCGCGCCAACAACGTTGAGCAATACCAGAACGCTACGATTCTGCTGCGTATTTCCAGCGCCAGCTTACGTCACCCAGATTTTTTAAATCACCTTCAAGAAACGCTAAACCAGCTCGGCTCATCGGCATCTGATTTGTGTCTGCTGGTCTGTGAAGAAAGCTCTATTCACTTCCCGTTAGAAGTGAAAAATCTTTCTACATTGCTCCGGCAATTTGGCTGTCAGATGGGGCTGGATGACTTTGGCGGCTGGATGGGTTCGTTCAATCACCTGCAAAAAATCAAACCTGACTTTGTGCGTATCGCCGCCACGCTAACTCGCGACATCAGCAATCAGCGGGGTTCAATCGCATTGGTCAGAGCGATCCAAGAAATAGCCCATGAAAACCAGTGCAAAACCATCGCCAATGGCATTTGCGACGATGCCGACCGCTTGTGTTTAGAAAAACTGGGCGTTAATTTCTTACAGAGCAAACCTACCTCGCTGGCCCAATAAACCGCCTAGAGGTCAAAACGCACTGAGATCCACTGGCGCGGCATCACCATATTCGAGGGTTTCAACTCAGCATGCGCCCCCTCTTCGGACTGAACGACATAAGCCACTTCACCTCGGGTTGTGCCCCAAGTGAAGGGTTTGGCCAAACGCCAATCAATGCGGGTGTAAGCATTCGCGGGTTTATTAGTTGCCCAGTACATGGTATCAGTTTGGTAAACCATCACCGACAGGTCCAAGTCATAAGGTAATTTTTGCATCAACATGGCAGCGTTCGTTAGCTGCGGTGCTGAGTTCCGGGTTTGTCTTTGCAAGTGAGACAAATAGGTATCACTTGCCGCAGTTGCAATCTCTCCCAGATTCGATTGAATTTGAACTGCCGACTGCCCCAGCATCAACCGTGTTCCCTCTTGCGGCTGCCAACGTAACTGATACTCAAACCCGGTTATACGAGTGTCTTCTGCATTGACGACATAGTCGTATCCCCCCGTGGGTGCCGAAACCTTCCACACTCGATTAGGGATGTACTCACTGAAAATACGAGCATCCAATGTGGCACGCCACTCTTTATATTCACCAAGATAACCAATTTCTTGGCTGATTAACTTTTCAGCCTGAACTTGACCATTCACCAGATATTCATACGGGACAGCACTCAACCAAGCCGAACGCTGAATGAGTGACAATCCCTCGGGCACATAGCGGACATTACCCGCTAACTCAATCAAAGTAGGCATGCGATACGCTTGAGTGATCCCTGCTCGCAAGGTGTGGCCTTCGGCCAACCGATAACTTGCACTGGCACGAGGTGAGAAATGTTCGCCCGAGTACGAATCTTTATCCACACTCCCCCCAACGTTTAGGAGCCAGTCCTGCGCAGGACGCCACTCAGCATGAGAAAACAAACGCTGCACCTTGCGTGAAACACCGCCCGTAAAATATTCATAGCTCTGACCAACACTTTCCTGTCGTGCACCCATACCCCACATAACTCGAAGCGCGGGATTCATGTTGATGGTGTGCTGAAGTTCAATCTCGTCGCGCGTACTGCGGCCACTCTGATCCAGAGGGAAGGCATCGCTAGCGTAAACGGCTGGGTCTTCGTAACGATCTTCCGTACTGTGCAAAGTCACCCGCAACTCGTCACCGTCCGCCAAAGCGCGTAACCAACTTAATTGGGCAAACTGGGTACTCTGATGAATCGTTCGCGGCGGATTCGTCATCTTGTCTGTGCCGGTAAAAGGGTCCGTTGCCGTTGCATCGCTCCGCCCGACCTGCATCGCTCCTTCCACCTTACCCAAATTCAGACTCAACGAATCTGACAAGCCCAGCGGCATGTCTAGCCGCAAGTCAAAGAGACGCTTCTGTTGTCCATTGGGAATGCTCCGAGTGTCCGTACTTTTCTGGGGAATAAACTTAATTCCATCGTCAGCCTGCCCCTGATAACTCAAGCGAAGGGTGGCCTCACCCACGTCACCGCCAAAACGGACAAATTGATCGGATACCCCTCGCGAGCCGGTAAGGGCTGACACGGTTGTCCCTCGCGTCTGAGATGGATCCGTGGTGATGATATTCACCACCCCCATGAACGCATTGGTGCCATAAGCGACCACATTACTTCCACGAACAACTTCAATACGTTCAATGTTTTCAATAGCGACCGGCAACAAGTCCCAGTTAACACCGCCTCTAAATAACCCAGAATATTGTGAACGCCCATCGATCAGCACTTGCAAGCGAGGCGAATAATCCTCCCCCGCCAGACCGTGGTAGGCCACACGAGCAGGCATTTCGAGAACCCGAGATGTCACCTGAAAACCCGGTACTAGGCGCATTAAGTCTGAGACTTCTCTGGCGCCACTCGCCCGGATCATGTCGCGATCAATAACGGTAACGAAGTTAGGCGTTTCCGACTGCGCCTGGGGCATCCGACTCGCTGAGAAAATGGTGGGCATTTGACTAAAATACAACTCGTCCTCTTCCGCACAAACGGAATCCACACCGACACAGGCTAATGCCGCCGCCATCCATAGATTAAATTTCCGTTCGTTGCCCATGGTTTTCCCTTTGTTTTCTATTCTCTTGAAGCACTCGCGTAATTTCTTTTTCAACCGCACTCATCTGAATCGGCTTCGAAATATACCCATCCATCCCTGCTTCAAGACAGTCTTCGCGATCACCCACCATCGCATTCGCCGTCATCGCAATAATCGGTGTGCGGTGCAACGGCGCTCCGGCAAGCACTTGTGCGGATTCACGCAAGCGGAACTGGCGAGTAGCTTCTAAGCCATCCATCACCGGCATCTGCACATCCATCAACACCAGATCAAACCCTTCGGTTTCTAGCGTTTTCAACGCTTCTCCGCCATGTTCAGCGAGCGTCACCTGATGCCCACGCTTCTTGAGCAGCTGAATCGCCAATTTCTGGTTAACCTTATTATCCTCAACCAACAGGATATTCAAGCTTTGCGGCAACAAGGTTGGCACGTTAAACCCACCTTCCCGGCTTGCGTCTTTGCCCTCCGCTAGAGGATTGGCAATCAGTTCTCGTTCAACCTGAATTTCAGCCGCAGCAAATAGCAAGGTTTCAGACAAAACGGGTTTAAGCAGTTCTCGGGCAAAGAAATTGGGTGGCACTGTTCGCTGCTCCCCGTGAATTGATACCAAACTCAGGATCATCCCACCCGGTTCCACCCCGCGCTTTAACTGTTCAAGCGCCTCCTGCTCTGGCGGCAGCAATGTTGGCTCAACCACCACGACAAAGAAGGTTTTAGTTTTCAGTTGCGCCAGCAGTTCTCTTGCATTGGCGACCGCAATGACATCCAACCCGTATCCCTGCAAACGCTTCATCAGCAACGCTCGCTGGCTCGCATTGTCAACCGCCAACAGCCAACGGGAGCGAGCACTCACCACCGGCATCAGATCGGTATCCTTCGACGTACCGTGCTCTAGACAAACCCCAAAATGGAAGCAGCTACCTTTACCCTCTTCGCTTTCGGCTGCTAACCGACCACCCATCAAACTCACGATCTGGCGACTGATGGTCAGACCAAGGCCCGTTCCGCCAAAGCGACGGGTAACACTCACGTCCGCTTGCCCAAAAGCCTCAAAAACGGTAGTCAGTTTATCGGCGGGAATTCCAACGCCCGTATCTTCGACCGAAAAGTGCAAATGCGCGCCGTTAGCTAAACCACTGTGTTGGTGGTGATTTACCGTAATGCACAGAGTCACCTCCCCAACTTCGGTAAATTTGATGGCGTTACCCAGAAGATTCAGCAACACTTGGCGCAGCCGTCCGGGGTCACCCATCAGCGCTTCTGGCACATCCGGGGCCACATCCACCACTAGCTCCAGCGTTTTTTCTGCCGCTTTGGACGACAATACCCGGCACGCGCCCAATGCCAACTCACGCAAGCCGAACGATGTGTGTTCCAACTCCATCCTGCCGGCTTCCATTTTGGAGAAGTCCAGGATGTCATTCAGAATAATCGTCAGCGACTCTGCTGATTGCTGTACCAGCTCCAAGTACTGACGTTGCGTTGACGTCAGATCGGTTTCCAAGGCCAGCGCCGTCAGCCCCATGATGCCGTTCATTGGCGTGCGAATTTCATGGCTCATATTGGCCACAAAGGCACCCTTGGCCCGACTTGCGGCTTCCGCAGCTTCCATCGCCCGACGCAACTTGAATTCACTTTCCTTGCGCTGGGTGATATCGCGAAACGCTGTCACCGAGCCGTACTGTTCGCCGCCACGGAATAACGGCGTGCTACTGACCTCAACCAGCACCGAACTGCCATCACGCCGGGAAAACTGTTCTTCACCAAAGAAATGGCGCCCCGTACTGACCGTTTTGAAAATAGGGCATTCATGGAGTGGCAGCCTGCCTTCCAAACCGTGCCGGTGAAACAGGTTGTGGCCTATTTGCCCAATCAGCTCATCGCGTTGAAATTTCAAAACCCTGAGTGCCGCTGCATTAACCAGCACGACCCTCCCCTGCTGGTCGAGTACATAGAGACCATCGCCCATGGTTTCGGTAATACCCAGCAGATTGCGCTGTTCATGCTTCAGCGTGTCCCGAGATCGCAAAAGGTGAACCAGTAAATAACCCAAGCCACCAAAGAAAACACACAAGGCCAGCAAATTAGCCCAAAACTCGCGGTACAACACGCTAACCAAAGGTGCCTTGGCATAGGACAAAATATAAGCAGCCGGGTGTCCCTCTACATCCAGAATGGGCAAAAAACTGACCACCCACGGTTCACCATCAAGGCTTAACACTTGAGAAAAGGTCTTGAAGGCGTGCATTCCTACCTGCACCGCCTCAATATCGCGTAGCTTTTGGTTCAGGCTAACCACTTCCGCCGTGGGCGGAGGTGGGCTATCGGGCAAGCGCACTTGCGGATCTTCCACCAGAAAATCCGGATGCATAGCCGCATCCCCATATAACCAGCGCTCGGATTCGTAGAGCGATTGAAGGGTCTTCTGCTTGGCAAGAATAAAGAAAAATTGGCGCGACGGCGACAAATTGGCCATCGTATCTCGCACCATCCGAAAACCGATACTGGCTTCGACACTCCCTAAAAACGCCTCTTCATCCACAATGGGAAGAATGTAGCGGAACCCCGACTTAACCTTACCGACCTCGAACCCGCTCACCGGACGACGCTCAGTTTGCGCAATGCGGACAGAGGGGCGGAAGGCTAATAGATCATCGCCAAATTTCTGGGGATCATGGAAACGTAAAAAACTTGTTCCCGCTGACGAATGGAAATGTAGCTGGCGAATTCCTTGTTCTTTGAGACTGCGGTACGAAGGTGACATCAATCGGAAGAGTTGCGCGCGAAATGGGGTTTTCGCATCCCCTTCAGCCGCATTAGCCGCCTTCAGTAATTCGCGAATGTCTGGATTTCGCGTCGCTTCTCCGACCAACAAGGTAGTGGCTTTTTCGTACGTGACTAAACTGGCCTGATAAATTGTGCCCAGCTCTTGCGTGTATTGCTCAAGATAAAGACGCTCTTTGCTTTCGCGGGCACCATCCAATATCCATACACCCAGCAAAAGCAGCGCCAGAAAAAAACCAAAAAACCGCAAACGAAACAATGACCGGCTACCTTGCACCCCCATCAAAGCGGCGCTAGCAGTTCCAAGCCGAGCCAAGAAGCGGCGAAAAAACATCAAAAATTACCCTTTTCAGGAATATCGGCGCGACGACGCAACTGCCGCACAACATCAAAGTCACCATCCTTAGCTTCGGCACTACCAAAACGCACATTGGCCCCCCAGTCAGCCATCAGCGCCTTGTCAGCCCCTTCAGGCCTCAAGCGAGAGAGTGCGTTACGCAGGGCTTCAACCCGCGAAGGCGATAGCCGTTTGCCATTGGCGATCAGTGCGAAGGAAGGGATTGGCGCCGTTTCTGACAATATTTTCACACCTAGATGCTCGAAGTTTTTGGCAATTGAAGTCTTGATTCCGCCGAAGTCAAACTCACCACTCGCCACCGCCTCGGCAACCGCGTCGTGCTTGCCGAGGTAGCGATATTTGTTCTGGTCCAAACCACTACCCACCTTGTGCAACAAACCGTCCGTTGATAGATAACCACAGGTAGAAAGCGGCTGAGTTAGGGCAATCTTCTTGTTTTTCAGGCCGGTTGCCAGCGGTGCCCCCGCACTGATGATGGCGCAGGTATAGGAGGGCTTTCCCGATTTCTCCAAAAAGTGCACCAGCGGAATCGCCTGATCAAATTTGTCACGTAACGTCACATACGGCAACGGCCCAAGATAGGCAAAATCCATCTCGCCCTTTTCAAATTTATTCAGCACATCTTGATAGGAACTGGCGTAGCGAATTTCGATGGTCACGCCTAATTGCCGTTCCAGATAAGACAGCATCGGCTTGAACTGCTTAACCACCTCCTCCGGTTGCTCCATGGGCAACGGGGCAAAATACAAGGTATCTGCCATCGCAAAATTCAAAGCAAACAGACTGACGAGGCCGGCCAGACACTGGCGTAATCGATTATTTTTCATACTGACAAAGCCTTCTTGAACTGTAAACGTACCCAAAAGGTTGAACCATTACCTTCAACACTTTCGACACCCATTTCTCCACCCATCAATTCGACCAAGTGCTTAGCAATCGACAACCCTAAACCGGTACCGCCAAATCGCCGGGTAATCGAACCATCGGCTTGCGTAAAAGGCTGAAACAGAATGGGCAGTTTTGCGGCAGGTATACCAATTCCGGTGTCTTTAACCCGCAGCTGCAACTCAACAAAATGTTCTTGGTCGGACACGCAAACCACGTCCAGCGCCACCCCGCCCTGTTGCGTAAACTTGACCGCATTACTCAACAATATCAAAAAAACCTGACGCAGACGTGCGGGGTCTCCCACCAAAAATTCTGGTACATCATTTGCAATCGCCACCTTAAAGGTCAGGCCTTTATCCCCTGCCAGATCGGAGACCAATAAATCCAAATCTTGTGCGAGCCGACGAAATCCGAAGCGACGCTGCTCAAGGGAAAACCTCCCGGCCTCCATGTTTGAAAAATCCAGAATGTCATTGAGCAAATCCAACAACAGTTGGGCACTTTCCATCGCCATTTCTGCATAATCCCGCTGCTCACCATCAAGCGAGGTAGTCAGCAATAGATCCACCATCCCCAACACACCATTCATCGGCGTGCGTAATTCATGGCTCATATTTGCCAGAAAATCGCCTTTAGCTCGGCTACCGGCTTCGGCAGCATCCTTGGCATTTTTCAAATCGGTAATATCTACCCGAAAGCCCACCGTGTAACCCGTGGAGGTACGCTGATTCACCACACGTAGCCAACGCCCTGACGGCGTTTTTTCTTCCAGCGAGGCATTTCCTGCACAATAAAGTGCGAGTCGCGTCTGCATTCGTTCTGTGAATTCCGTCTCTGTCATCGGAGACATTAGCGCCTCCTGTTCTACGGCGCGACGCAATAAAACTTCGTACGATGTTCCGGGTACCAACAAGTCACCAAGCCCCGGATAAGTTGCTTTGTAGCGTTCGTTGCAAAACACGAAGCGGTTCTTGTCATCAAACAAAATAAAGGCTTCATCGATGGCATCGATGGCCGTCCGTAAGGTTTCCTCAGTTTGTTCTAGCGCCTTATCCGCAGCAAGGCGTTCCCGTCGCTGAGCATCCGCGAGTGACTGCGCCATTCGGTTAACGGCAATAGCCATATCCCCTGACTCACCCTGCATCAGAGGAATTCGGGCATTAAGATCATGCCCCATCAGGGCCAGCCCATCCTTAATCAATTCGACATCCCGAATGAAATGGGAAATAACCCAGTAAATAAGCGCCAAACTACAAAACAGGGCCAGACAGGTAAAGGCAAAAACAGTCCAACGCATAGCCGATATTTGCTGATCGATGTAATCCATCAACTCATTAGCCCAGATATACCCCTGTACCGTGCCATCCTTACCAACAATAGGGGTCATGGCATTCATGATGTATCCACGAACCAAGTGCCCAGTCTGCACCGTCGCTTGCCCAGTCTCCATCACCCGCCGCCCCGGATGGTCGTGACTGATTGACACACCGACCTTGGCACCATTTTCGGCCTTCGGGCCATAGGTCAAAATAGCATTCAGCTCACGGTGGTAATACCCAACCCCAACCCCGGGGAAAGCCTTGGAAACTGTTTCGGTATAGGCTTCCAACTGCTGGTTCAACTGCTGGATACGGGTATTTCGCAAATCTCGTTCGTGGTTCGTGGTTAACGCTAGTCTCTCAAGCTCTTCAAACCCACCAGCCTGATCCAGATGGTTCTGGAGTAAACGGGTCACCCCCAAGAGGTAGGTTTCTTTTTCCTTGAGTAGCGCATCCTTGCCACTGAGGGTCAAAAAATAACCCGCCCCGATCATCGTGGCCGAAATCAGAGGGATCACTAAAATCATCAGTTTGGCGCGCAGGGATCGCGGCCAAAATCGCTTCATCAGGAGGCGCAGTAGGCTGGAAGAAAACGGGGACATTGGGCGGACGAATATCGTCTTGCTAAAAGGACTCGCATGATAACCTTAGTCAATCCATAAGGCACATTTGCCGAGATTGCCATATTTAACGACTAGCGTTTTTATGCCCCGATTTTTCCGATCACCAGCCGCTTTTTTGGGTATTCTATTTTTGGTTAACGCATGGTCTGCTCAGGCACAAGGACTTCCACCCAGCGTTGAACAAGCACTCAGTAAAGCCCAAATTCCGTTAAGCCATGTCGCCGTCGTTGTGCAAGCGGTTGCTTCATCCACCCGCCGTTCCATCAACCTGAACTCCGAACAAGCCATGAACCCAGCATCCGTAATGAAGCTGGTTACCACCTATAGCGCCTTAAACATTCTCGGCCCCAACTGGCGATGGACGACGCGTGCATTGGCGAACGGTTGTCCAAAAGACGGAGTTATTGATGGCCCGCTGTACTTGAAGGGAAGTGGTGACCCCAAATTTGCCACGGAACACCTGACGGCACTGCTGCGCCAACTACGAAGCCGAGGCATCAAAAAACTTCAGGGAGGCATCATTCTTGACCGCGACGCGTTCCGGCTCCCCGCCTTAAATCCAGCTCAGTTTGATGATTTTCCCATGCGCCCTTACAACGTAGGGCCCGATGCGCTGCTGCTCAGTTTTCACGCAATTTCGCTCACCATTGAGCCGCAGGATGAAAGCATCCAAGCTCGCTTGGAAACGCCAGCAGATGGGCTACGCATCGACAATCAGCTTAAACCCGGAAAAGTCGCGTGCGACGACTGGAAAGACCAGATCACTCCCCAGCTAAAAGGTAGCCCGGGCCAATGGCAATTAGTGTTACACGGTATTTTCAACAAAGCCTGCGGCAGCAAAACGCTGAACCTAGCCCCATTCTCCAACAATGATTACGCCTCGCTTTTAATCGGGGCAATCTGGAAAGAACTGGGCGGCACACTTGAAGGCTCGGTTCTGCCGGGTAGTACGCCCGGAAACGCGCTCATCCTTGCGGAACAAGAATCCCCACCGCTGGCTGAAATTGTGCGCGACATCAATAAATTCAGTAATAACGTGATGGCCCGACAGACGTTTCTGGGGCTTTCAGAAAACACACCCGCCACACTCGAAGATGCTCGGTCACGCACGCTGACGTGGTTGCGTCTTAATGATCTAAATTTTCAGGAGCTGGTGATTGACAATGGCTCTGGGTTATCTCGTCAGGAACGGATTAGCGCCCGTAGTCTTGCCAGACTATTGCAACACGCTTGGCTGAGTCCGGTAATGCCCGAATTCATGTCCAGCCTACCGATTGTTGGGCTAGACGGCACCATGCGCAAACGGTTAACAAATAGCCAAAGCACCGGGCGTGGGCACATTAAAACGGGAACATTGACTGGCGTGAAAAGTATTGCCGGGTATGTACTCAACCAGCGCGGAGAACGATTTGTGGTGGTGTTTCTGATTAATCACCCTCACGCCCAACAGGGGCAGGCGGCGATGGATGCCTTGCTCCGCTGGGTTATTGAGGGATAAAACGCGTGATTCTGAAACGTGAGGCAGGAACGTAAAGCTCAAAGCTTACGGATTTTTTCCAGCAAGGCCGTGGTCGATGTTTGATGGATAAAAGGAATGGAGTGCACATTTCCTCCCCAACCTCTGACCTCGGTGCAACCCACAATTTTATCCACCGGCCAGTCTCCCCCTTTGACCAGCACTTCTGGCCTAGCGGCTAGAATCCGTTGCAGGGGAGTGTCCTCGTCAAACCATGTCACAAGGTCAACACAAGCCAGGGACGCCATCACCGCCAAACGATCCTCAAGCCGGTTCACCGGGCGGTCATCGCCTTTTCCTAGCCGCTTCACCGAGGCGTCAGAATTTAGCGCCACCACCATCGCAACCCCCAAGGCACGCGCTTGCGCCAAATAGGTCACATGCCCACGGTGCAAAATATCAAAACAACCATTGGTAAACACCAAAGGGTGGGGCAAATTAGCGGCACGCGAAGCCAATTCATCAGGCGAACATATTTTTTGTTCAAAGCCAGGAAGAATATACGTCATAGGATACCTGCTTACTTTGGCATACCCGAGGTGGCACTGGCCCCTAGCGCGGCGTCAATTCGTCTAGCTTCTGCGTCGGAAACAACCTCCATCACATTCACCACTTTTTTAACGCTCCCCGTAGTGCGCGCAATTTCGATAGCCGCATTGGCTTCACCCTGTGTTACTACGCCCATCAGGAAAACTGTTCCGGCTTCGGTAAACACCTTGACCCGGTTAACGTTAAATTTTGAGGCATCAACAAAACGAGCTTTGACCTTCGAGGTGACATACGCGTCATTGGCGCGGGAAGAGTAAGTGCTCGGCTGACCTATTTGCAACTCATTGATACTACTCACCACGTTCTCAACGCGGCTCACAATCTTACCCACATCCAGTATTGCGGCTTCATCAGCCACTTCGCCTGTAATTAGCGCGCGGCGGTTGTAGCTAACGACGTTAACGTGGGCAAATGGAAACAGTTTGCTCACCCGCGCTTCAGCCTTCCACTCAATCCCTTCGTCGTCAGCCTGCGCCCCAACGCTCCGCCGATCCGCCACCGCCAACGTCCCAACCACACCGGTCGCCACTGCGGTAAAGCAACCTTGCAGTGCAGCCGACACGGCCAAAACCAGTGCTATCGTGCGAATAGTGGTCATACGTCTTCTCCTAACAAAAGCGCATCAATGCCGTCACACAGACAGTGAATCATCAATAGGTGCACTTCCTGAATCCGAGCTGTCCGCGTAACAGGTACGCACAGATGAATATCGCCCTCTTTAAGCATTTCACCGATCACTCCGCCCCCCTTACCGGTGAATGCTATGACCTGCATATCGTTGGTATGGGCCGCCTTGATCGCTTCAATGACGTTGCCTGAATTCCCTGAGGTGGAGATGGCCAATAACACATCCCCCGAACGCCCTAGTGCTCGTACCTGACGAGCAAAAATTTGGTCGAACGCGTAGTCGTTACCAATCGCCGTCAGAATCGAAGTGTCGGTGGTCAAAGCGATCGCTGCCAGCTCTTGGCGCTCAGCCTCGAATCGGCCCACTAATTCAGCGGCAAAGTGCTGAGCATCAGCCGCCGAGCCTCCGTTACCACAAGCCAGAATCTTGCCGTCAGCCAGCAGGCTATTCGTCATCAGCTCAATCGCAGCCGCTACGGGTGCGGCCATCATCTCGGCGGATTCCCGCTTAGCTTGGGCACTGTCTTCAAAATGCTGATAAACGCGAGCAATCAAATCCATCGATTTTCCAATCACTTACAAGAATTTGTGAATGTATATTCTACCTTAGAGTACTGAATAAACGGCAAACCGAACTCGTAACCAAGGATTACGATGAGGGCGAAGGGCGGTTACCTTGGCAACCAATTCATCACCTTCGTCCATCGCAACCGCGACAGCGCGGTTTTCTCGCCGGGGGACATACCCTAATAAGTTGCCTTGCCACTCCACGCGAATAGCTCGTACATCATGTGGATTTCCCGGCTCTCTCCGTAAGGTCAGATCAGCCCCAACCGTAATCAGTTCCCATTTTTGGCCTAGGTCATGGTACTGACTCCCTGCCAGAGGTGACTCCTGTATCAGCATACGTACCTGCCCAACAGGAATGGCTGTCTCGGCCAAAACACCAATGGGAAAGCAAACACTTAACAGCCACAGCGTCCAGAGCCGCCTCAGTACGCCACCGCGCTTAATCTTCAGGAGCAAAGGCATCACGAATCCACTCCAGCGTGCGCCACGACAGATCAGACAGCAGCACACAATCAAACCGGCAAGGATAGTCACGACCTAAGCGCACCAAATAATGCCGGGCAGCCATAATAACTTTCTGCTGCTTACGATAAGTGATGCTTTCCAGTGCCCCACCATAGCCGTCGTGACGACGTAATCGAACCTCCACAAACACCAGCGTCGGCCCATCTCGGCAAATCAGGTCGACTTCACCTCCCCTGACCCGGAAATTACGCGCAACCAGCACCAATCCCTGATCCTGCAGGAACTCTGCAGCAATCTGTTCAGCGGCTTTTCCATCCGTGTTATGGTTCCGAGACCGGCTTAATTTAGGCATTAAATCAGAAATCAACTTATGACAAAAGAATTTTGTGCATTGTATATTGTTCCCACGCCATTAGGGAACTTGGCTGACATCAGCCATCGGGCGGAACAAATTTTACGGACGGTTCCTTGGGTAGCGGCAGAAGACACCCGCCATAGCGCGCCACTTCTCAAGCACTTGGGATCGCAAGCCAAAATGTTGCCTGCACATCAGCATAATGAGCATGAAGCCGCGAATCGAATTATTGAAAAATTACAGGCAGGTGAAGCGGTTGCGCTGATTTCTGATGCAGGAACCCCTGGCATTTCAGACCCCGGCGCCAAAGTTGTCGCGGCTGTTCAGGCCAGCGGCTTTCCGGTTATACCTTTGCCCGGCCCCTGCGCAGCCACAACCGCCATGTCGGCATCTGGTTTAAACGAAGAGCATTTTTTGTTTTATGGTTTTTTGCCAGCCAAAGCAGGCCAGCGCAGACAACAGCTTGAATCTCTAGTTACCGCACCGTACGCATTGGTTTTTTACGAAGCCCCACATCGGGTGCTGGAAACGATTGCTGACCTAGCCCTTGTACTGGGTAATCTGGGTGACCGCACGCTGGTCATTGCCCGCGAACTCACCAAGCTCTTTGAAACCATTCACCGTCTTCCGCTACAAGAAGGCTTAAGCTGGCTGGAAGCTGACCCCAATCGCCAACGAGGTGAGTTTGTATTGATTGTGTCTGGTGCGCCGGCACGCAACGACTCGGCAGAAGGAGAACGCGTTCTCAAGATTTTATTAGCGGAAGGACTGCCCGTTAAACAAGCCTCGAAACTGGCTTCAACCATTACGGGCGCAGCTAAAAACGCCCTGTACGATTTCGCCATTCGCCTAAAAGAAACCAGTTAGCTATAGGTAATTTTCACTTTTTCAGAACCGACGGCCCCTTCACACGCCTGCCACCCACGCAGGGCATCGATCAGACTGTCCTCTAACGCAACCCGCCATTGATCGCCTAAGACTAACTCACACAAAGCAGAGGTATTTTGGTACCCAAGGCGAACCGGTGTACTCCCTGGAAATTTCGCCAATAGCCCCCGTAAAACCTCAATGTCTGCGGGCGTCTTGAGCGCCAAATTGAGTTGCAGGAACTTGGCAAATCGACCCCGCACTTCAGCCAGCGTCATCAACTTGTCCGCGACAACCCGGTTTCCACCGGAAAAATCGTCGTAACTCACTTTGCCTTCAATCACGAGCACTTCGTCCGTCACAATTTTGTTTTTCTCGGTTTCATACAACTCGTTGAAAACCGAAACTTCTAACATGCCCGTACCATCATCCACTTGCAGGAACAGCATTTTTCCTCGGCGGGTCATTTGGGTTCGCATGCCGACGACGACGCCTGCCAACAAGGTCAATTCCTTCGCCGGTTCTAACTGATGCAGGCTGCGGCGAATACAACGGGACAGCTCCGCCTTAACGTTGTCATAAGGATGTCCTGAAAAGAAAAAGCCCAGCGCCAGCTTTTCTTGCATTAACTTTGTCTTGCTCGACCACGGATCAACGACCAAATAAGTCGGCGCATGTGACTCTTCCGCTGGCGCATCATCAAACAACCCACCCTGATGAACATTGCGTCCAGCCTGCTCGGCCGCCTCCATTGCTAGGGAAACTGAGCCGAGCAACTTGGCTCGATCGGCATCGATACTGTCAAATCCACCAGCGCGAATCAGTGCTTCAATGGTGCGGCGATTGACCTGCCTTTTGTCACAGCGCAGACAAAAATCAAATAAATCCTTGAACGGTCCTTCGCTAGTTCTGGTCTTAAGAATGACGTTGACCGCCTGCTCGCCGGTTCCCTTGACCGCGCCCAAACCGTAACGAATGGTTTTGTCATCAACCGGTTCGAATTTATAGGCCGACACATTCACGTCCGGCCCCAGTAATCGAACCTTGTTTCTCAGGGTGTCATCAACGAAGATCTTTACCGTATCGGTATTGTCCATATCGGATGACAAAGTAGCGGCCATAAAAGCTGCCGGGTGGTGCGCCTTGAGCCAAGCCGTTTGATAGGTCACCACAGCGTAAGCCGCCGTATGTGATTTGTTAAAGCCGTATTCAGCAAACTTGGTCATCAGATCAAACAACTGCTCGGCCAGAGCCGGGTCGTAACCTTTTTCCTTAGCACCAGCAGCGATCGTCTCGCGGTGTAAGGCCATTTCCTCTGGCTTTTTCTTACCCATCGCCCGACGCAACATATCTGCGCCACCCAAGGTATAACCCCCGATGATCTGCGAGATCTGCATGACCTGCTCTTGATACACGATCACGCCATAAGTTGGCGCGAGCGAAGCGGTCAAGTCGGGATGGAAATAGTCGATCTTCTGCTGACCCTTTTTACGCAGAATAAAGTCATCCACCATCCCTGAACCCAGTGGACCGGGGCGGTATAGCGCCAATACCGCGATGATGTCTTCAAAACGATCTGGGGCTAGCTTTTTCAACAGCTTTTTCATCCCTTCCGATTCAACCTGGAAGATAGCGGTTGTATTGGCATCCTTCAGAATTTGGTAGGCCGCTGGGTCATTGAAGCCAAGCGACATCAAATCAAGTTTCTCGCCGGTCATTCGACGGATGTATTCGACAGCCAGTTCAATCGTCGTTAGGTTACGCAAGCCCAAAAAGTCGAACTTCACCAACCCGGCTTTTTCCACATCATCTTTATCGAACTGTGAAACGGGCGAGGCATCGTTGCCCGTAGCCTGATAAATAGGGCAAAAATCGGTGATCTTGCCGGGTGCGATTAATACTCCCCCGGCATGCATCCCTACGTTTCGGGTCAAGTCCTCTAGGCGTTGCGCCAAATCAAATAACTGCTGAATGGATTCGCCGTCACGCTCGTCTTCCATCATTTCGCGAAGAACTGGCTCTTGCTCTAGCGCTTCCGTCAAGGACACCGGCTTGTTAGCCTGTACGGGAATCAGCTTGGATATTCGGTCACACAACGAATAGGGCAATTCCAGTACCCGCCCAACGTCACGGACAACGGCTTTTGAGGACATCGTACCAAAGGTGACAATCTGGCTCACCGCATCGGCGCCGTAACGCTGGCGAACATACTCAATAACCCGCCAACGATTGTCTTGGCAGAAATCAATATCAAAGTCGGGCATCGAAACCCGCTCAGGATTCAGAAAACGCTCAAACAACAGCGCGTAAGCCAGTGGGTCCAAGTCGGTAATCCGCAAGCTGTACGCCACCAAGGAACCCGCACCAGAACCGCGACCCGGACCAACCGGCACGCCGTTGTTCTTAGCCCAGTTAATGAAGTCAGCCACAATCAGGAAGTAGCCAGGAAAACCCATCTGAATAATGGTATTACACTCGAAGACTAACCTTTCATCGTACTCAGTCCGACGACGCTCCCGCTCCTCCACTTCTGGATACAGCTCCAATAACCGCTTTTCCAATCCTTCCTGCGCAACCTTAAGCAAAAATTCACTGACAGTCATACCGTCGGGAATTGGAAAATCAGGGAGAAAATTGACGCCCAGCGTTAGGGCAATATTGCAGCGCTTAGCAATTTCAACAGAATTAGTAAGCGCTTCTGGCAAGTCAGAAAACAGCTCGGCCATTTCAGCTTGCGTTTTGAAATACTGCTCTTGGGTATAAGGGCGTGGGCGGCGAGCGTCCCCTAAAGCGTAACCTTCTGCGATACAAATCCGGGCTTCGTGCGCTCGAAAATCTGCTCGGTCAAGAAACTGTATCGGATGAGTTGCCACCAGCGGGATACTTAGCTCACCCGCAAGATCAGCGGTAGCATTAACTAAAACATCCTGCTGAGACTGCCCATAACGCTGCACTTCTAGATAGAAGGCATCGGGAAAAATAGCGGACCACACCTTGGCCCGCTCAGTCGCCAACTCGCCATTGCCGGCAAGCAATGCGCTACCAACATCACCATCGGCGGCACCAGACAAGGCGATTAAACCGTCGCAGCCTATTTCCCCAAACCACTGGGGAAGAATTTCTGCTTTTTCAGGGCGGTTTTCGCAAATGTAGGCTTTGGTGAGCAATTCACAAAGCTGTTGATACCCCCGCCGATGTTTAACGAGAAGCAGCAGACGAAACGGACGATCTGGTTCGTCCGGGTTAGACACCCAACAATCTGCACCAACAATTGGCTTAATGCCTTTGTTCAAAGCAGCACTATAGAATTTGACTAGACCAAACAAATTCCCTAGATCAGTCAACGCCAGCGCGGGCATTTGATCGTCAAAGGCCCGTAATATCGGGGGGCAATCATGGTTTTTCCCTACATCCATGCGCACCATGCCATCAGTAATAGAGAACTCACTGTGCAATCGTAGGTGAACGAATTGAGGAAGCTGGGGAGAAGTCGGGGCTATAGTTTGGACTGGCATGGTGCTGATTTTACCTTGCTGTGCCTATCGCTTAACATATAGCACATGAGATTCCTTAAATCCTCTGCCTTAGGGGCACATCTGAATGAAGAGCAGGCTATTGCCTACTTTGAATGTGGCTTTTTCTGGCTGCGTTTAACCGCTACTCATCAACATTTGGTCAGCATTGAGTTCGTAACGAATGATCCTATTGAAATCGAACTTGAGCCGAGGAATAGCGTACTGGCTTTAACGGTCGATCAACTTAAACGATGGCTAAACAATCCATCCCACCAATTTACTTTACCCATCAAACCCCAAGGAACGATTTTTCGACACGCAGTTTGGGCGCAAATCTCTGCCATTCCGTGCGGCGAAACACGCCGTTACGGAGACTTAGCAAAAGCCCTTAAAAACGCCCCCCGCGCTGTAGGGCAGGCTTGCGGAGACAATCCGTTGCCGATTATTGTTCCTTGCCATCGCGTGCTTAGCGCCTCTGGTTTAGGCGGATTTAATCATTCAGTCAGCGGAGACTTGATGGGAATTAAGCAATGGCTACTGGTAAGAGAGTCTCAGTAGCATGCCACTAACAGCGGATAGCCAAGCAACTATGTCAGTTGTCGACAGCAATGCAATCGATCAATTTTGCGATGCCCTTTGGCTAGAGGATGGGCTTGCAAAAACTAGTTTGGATAGCTATCGCTCTGATATTTCACAATTTGCCAAATGGCTATTAGGCAAGAACAAAACAACTCTTCTCTGCGTGTCAGAAGTTGAACTTTTAGGTTTTGTTGCAGAGCTTGCTCGCAAACTCAGACCAAAATCTCAATCCCGTTACCTTAGTAGCTTACGAAGGTTTTATCGTTGGCAACTCAGCAGAGGCAGAATTACCGTTGATCCCACACTAAAACTATCGAACCCGTTTCAGGCAGCAGGCTTGCCAAAGGTTTTATCTGAAAAGGATGTAGAAAATCTCCTTGCAGCGCCTAATACTGCGATACCGCTCGGCTTGCGCGACCGAGCGATGCTCGAAACGCTCTATGCAACAGGATTGCGTGTTTCAGAACTCGTTAATCTCAAAACCCATGAAGTGAATTTGGTTGATGGTGTCATTAGGGTATTCGGAAAAGGAAACAAAGAGAGACTCGTACCGCTTGGAGAAATTTCCACCGACTGGATACGGCAATATCATTCGGCGGGACGACAACAAATCCTGCGAGATCAACTATGCGACAGTTTGTTTGTCACTTCCCGCTGCGGGCCAATGACTCGACAAATGTTCTGGACGCTAATCAATCGCTACGCGATTCAGGCTGGCATATCGACCACCAAGATATCTCCGCATGTTTTACGGCATGCATTTGCAACGCACTTATTAAATCACGGCGCAGATTTACGCGTTGTGCAGATGTTACTTGGTCATGCGGATATAACGACAACGCAGATCTATGTGCATGTTGCAGGAGAGCGGCTTAGAACGTTACACAAAGCCCATCACCCTCGAGGTTAGGTAGCGGGAATGGGTATCAGTGGGATTGTTGATATTAGAGTTGTGGGATTGGATATGTAGACGGAGAAAGCCCTCTGTATTTTATACAGAGGGCTTTTTTTGGGTGCCTGGCGGTGACCTACTTTCGCAAGCGAGATGCTCACTATC
>JBEGTT010000138.1:0-11001 GCA_041179245.1 Pseudomonadota bacterium | reverse complement strand
GGTCGCCAGCGGAACAAACCTTGCAGTGTTCGCCGTTGTCTTCCGGTGGTGGAGCATTTCTGAGGAGTGCCATTTCTTTTTCCAGTTGTTCAATCCGTTCCAGTAGGCAGGTGATGGATTTGGCAACCGGGTCAGGCAGAACGTTATGGTCGAGGCTGATGCCATGGTCGTCGCGTAGACTTCCTAGTCGGGTTTCGACGATGCGCCCCGGTACACCAACGACGGTTCTGTCAGCTGGAACGTTTTTGACAACCACTGAATTGGCCCCTACACGCACCCGTTCGCCGACCGTAATCGGGCCAAGAATCTTTGCCCCAGCGCCCACGACAACGCCATCCGAAAGGGTGGGGTGTCGGCGGCCTTTATTCCAAGAAGTACCACCGAGGGTAACGCCGTGGTACAGCGTGACATCGTTACCGACGATGGCGGTTTCGCCGATAACGACACCTGCGCCGTGGTCGATGAAGAAGCGTCGACCAATCGCCGCACCCGGATGGATGTCGACATTGGTGAAGGTGCGCGCTAAGAAAGACAAAAATCGGGCCGAAAAGCGCCAGCCGGCATTCCATAATTTATGAGACAGGCGGTGGAACAAAATGGCATGTACGCCGGGATAAGTCGTGAGTACTTCCAGTGTTGAACGCGCGGCGGGATCTCGCTGGAAAACACAGGCCAAGTCTTCTTTTAAATTGGCCCAAAGGCTAAATGGCGTTGCAGGGGAAGAGTTGGCTGGCATGGTCATGGTTTCAGACATGGTGGTGGCTCCTGACTGTGGCTAAAAAACTGATCAGGTCATTGGCTTCAGGCGTATGTTTTTGAGCGGTAACAAAGGCACGAACCAAGGGCAGCAAAGCATCTGCTTCACCTGGTTCAAGGCTAATACCCTGGCGCGCAAAAACCAGTTGCACTGCGCTGGAGCCGGAGTGTTTGCCCAATACGATTTGGTGCTGGCGGCCGACTTCAACTGGGTCGAAGCCTTGGTAGTTATCGGGATGTTTGAGAAGGCCATCCACATGGATGCCCGCTTCATGGGTAAAAACCCCTTGGCCAACCACGCTTTTTTGCCAAGGAATGCTTCGCCCAGATGCGCTGGAAACGGTCTGTGAAAGGGCAGGGAAGGGCTTGAGGTCAATTCCCGTGTGTAGTCCGTAGAGTTTTGTTAGCCCTAGAACAACTTCTTCTAACGGAGCATTCCCCGCGCGTTCGCCTAAGCCATTCACGGTAGTGTTGACATGGGTTGCCCCTGCTTTACAGGCCGCAAGCGTGTTAGCGGTGGCTAGGCCCATGTCGTCGTGAGCATGCATTTCAATTTCTAGGTTAGTAGATTGGCGAAGTTTTTGAATTCTGTCGAAAGTGCCAAATGGTTCGAGAATGCCCAATGTGTCGGCAAAACGTAGGCGGCGTGCGCCAGCCCGTTCAGCGACTTCAGCAATCAGAATCAGAAAATCCATGTCAGCCCGTGAAGCATCTTCCAGCCCGATACCGACTTCCAATCCAGCATCCAGAGCCTGCTGGATATAGGCAGGTAACGCGTTGAGCAACCAGCTTCTGGGTTGGCGAAGTTTATGAGCCAGGTGTTGGTCTGAGGCTGGGACTGAGATGTCGATCAGATGTGCCCCTAAGCCGGTACAAGCGCGAATATCGTCTGCGTGCATGCGGCTCCAGACCATCAATCGGCTGGATAAACCTAAACTGGCTACCGCCCGGATGCTGTCGCGTTCTTCGTCACCCATCGCCGGAATGCCAACTTCAAGTTCTGGCACACCAATCGCGTCGAGTTGTGTGGCAATCGCCAGCTTTTCAGCAAGAGAAAATGCCACGCCAGCAGACTGCTCCCCATCCCGAAGGGTGGTGTCGTTAACCGTAATCAAGGGTGCTGTGGTCATTTGATTCTCCTCGGCTAACCTGCAGCAAAGAGAGTGCCAAACCGTATGTTATTGAAAAATAATGAATATATTTATTCGTTGTTTTGGAGACGGGGATGAATGTAGCAAACGCGACAATCGGATAACCTTTATGCAATCGACAAATACTGACAGAATGCACACTTCAAGTGGATGAGTTGTGACACATGGTCGCCAAAGAAGCAAAAGCCCGTATCAAAATTAACAAGCTACTCGAAGATTCGGGCTGGCGTTTTTTGGATGATGATCGTGGCAAAGCCAATATCGTTCTAGAACCCAAGGTCAAACTGACCAAATCAGTGATCAACGCGCTGGGTGAGAATTTCGAAGATTCCAGCAACGGTTTTATTGACTTCCTTTTGCTTGATGACTCCGGCTTCCCGCTCATTGTTCTTGAGGCCAAGTCGGAAGACAAAAATCCTCTGGTGGGCAAAGAGCAAGCCCGCAAATACGCCAAATCTCAAAACTGCCGTTTCATTATTCTTTCCAACGGAAACCTGCATTACTTCTGGGATTTGGAGCAGGGAAACCCGCACATCATCACCCGTTTCCCGACACCAGATTCGATCAAGGGTTATCACCGTTTTCAGCCCAATCCCCAACGGCTGATTTCCGAGCTGGTTGGCAAGGACTACATCGCGCTGACGCAAATGCCAAGTTATGCCACCGAAGCGGGTTGGAATAACGCAGTAGAGCGCGAAGATTTCATCCAGAAAAATCGTCTCCGTTTTATGCGTGATTACCAAAAACGGGCGGTGCAAGCGATTCAGGATGCTGTTGCCGAAGGTCACAACCGTTTTCTGTTTGAAATGGCGACGGGGACAGGGAAAACACTGACTTCCGCTGCGGTGATCAAACTTTTTCTCCGAACGGGCAATGCTCGTCGTGTGCTGTTCTTGGTCGATCGCTTGGAGCTTGAAGATCAAGCCAACAAAGCATTCGTTGCCTACCTGAAAAATGATTACACCTCGGTGATCTATAAAGAACGCCGTGATGAATGGCGTAAAGCTGAAATTGTTGTCACCACCGTGCAATCGCTACTGTTCAACGACAAATATAAGCGGCTGTTTTCACCGACCGATTTTGATCTGGTCATTTCTGACGAAGCCCACCGCTCGATTGGCGGCAATGCCCGAGCGGTGTTTGAGTACTTTGTCGGCTACAAACTGGGTTTGACGGCCACACCACGGGATTACCTAAAGAAGTTCGATAGCGCCAAACCATTGACCCGCGACCCCCGTGAATCTGAGCGCCGCTTACTGCTCGACACCTACCGCACCTTCGGCTGCGAATCGGGGCAGCCGACATTCCGCTACGGCTTGCTCGATGGGGTGAAAGAAGGTTTCCTGATTAACCCGGTGGTCGTGGATGCTCGTACCAACATCACCACGCAACTACTGTCTGACGAAGGTTATGCCGCTGCCAATACTAGCGAAACAGGCGATACCTCAAACGAAAGTTTTTTCCAGAAAGACTTTGAGAAAAAGTTCTTTTCCGAAGCCACCAATCGGCTGTTTTGCCAAACCTTTCTGAACAACGGCTTGCGTGACCCGATTACCCACGAATTTGGCAAAGCGATTGTGTTTGCGGTTAGTCAGAATCATGCCGCCAAACTGACTCAACTGCTGAATGAGCTGGCTGATGCCATTTGGCCCGGCAAATACCAGTCTGATTTTGCTTTACAAGTTACCTCGCAGATAACTGACGCACAGCAATACACCATCAATTTCACTAACAACAATTTACTTGGTTCTGCCAATTTTCTGGACGCTTACAAAACCAGCAAGGCACGGGTTTGCGTCACGGTGGGGATGATGACCACCGGCTACGACTGCCCTGATATTTTGAATCTGGCCTTGGTGCGCCCAGTGTTTTCACCATCCGATTTTGTACAGATTAAAGGCCGAGGTACGCGCAAGCACGACTTTCTTGAGCAACTGTTCGACAAAACGCTCAAAGCTCAGATTGGCAAACAGCAAAAAAACAAGTTCAAGTTCTTCGATTTTTTTGCTAACTGCGAATACTTTGAAGAAAAGTTTAATTACGACGAAGTGCTGAAACTACCCCGTGTGGGAAGTGTTGAAGGCAGTTCAGATACCAGTGGCACGCCTCTCGGCCCCAATGGTGAATACATTCACACCGGTGACGATGCACTCAAGCTGGTTTGTGAAGAACCGGTTGGGCCACAAGGCATGAAAATCGACCGGATGTTCTTTGAAACCTTCGAGAACAGCGTTAAGGCAAATACGGTTTTGCAAGCCTTAGTAGATCGGTCGCAGTGGGATCAAGCAGTCGATTACGTTGCCAATGAAGTGCTGAACAAGCCTGCTGAGTTTTTTACGCTGGATAAACTTCGCCGTGCTGCTGGTGTCGACCGTCGTTTGGGCTTGCGCGAAATTCTGGAAAAAGTGTTTGGTCTTATTCCCGGCTTCAAAACCAAAGACGAACTGCTGGAAGACGAATTCCAGAAATTCCTGCTCGATCAGCCAGAAGACCAACTCAGTGACCACGCAGAAGCCATCGTCGCGCTCAAATACTTCTTCAAGGCTTATGCCACCGATAGCCGCCTGCGCGACATCATTGAAAACAAGCGGCTCACTGATCTCAACGTTAACCCGTCTTTCAGCATGGCCGACTTCAAAGCCGTGCCCAAAGAATGGCGCAATCGCCTTCCTGAATACGTTAAAGACTACGTTTCACTTAACCAGTTTATGTAATAGAAAGAAGTTCGATGCTTGATGCTGATACCAAACGCCGTATTGATTCCTGCCGTGACATTTTGGTTGGAAAAGTGCCTGACCCTAAATCGCAGGTTGAGCAAATCACCATCGCGCTGATCTACAAATTCATGGACGACATGGATGCCGAAGCGGAAGAGTTGGGCGGCGAGCGCACATTCTTTGCCGGGGAATACGCCAAATACGGCTGGGCCAAACTGATGGCCCCGAACATGGGCGGTTTTGATGTGTTGGCTTTGTATTCCGAAGCCATCGGCAAAATGAACGAAAACCCCGGCATTCCGGCGCTGTTCCGCGATATCTTCAAAAACGCCTATTTGCCTTACCGTGACCCTGAAACCCTGCGCAGCTTCCTGAAAGAAATCGACGTTTTTACCTATGACCACTCGGAAAAACTCGGTGATGCCTTTGAATACCTGCTTTCCGTTTTAGGTAGCCAAGGCGATGCGGGCCAGTTCCGCACCCCGCGCCACATCATCGACTTTATGGTTGAGGTTGTTGATCCGAAAAAACACGAAAGCATCCTTGACCCTGCCTGTGGCACTGCGGGTTTTTTAATTTCTGCGTGGAAACACATCCTTGCCCGGAACACTCAAGAACGGGCTGGCGACCAGCTATCCCCAGACGAACGCGCCAACCTTGCCGCCAACATCCACGGCTACGACATTTCGCCGGACATGGTGCGCCTGTCCTTGGTCAATCTCTATCTGCACGGCTTCACCGATCCGCACATCGTTGAATACGACACCCTGACCAGCGAAGACAAATGGAACGAAACCGCGGATGTGATTCTGGCTAACCCGCCGTTTATGTCGCCGAAAGGCGGGATCAAACCGCACAAGCGTTTTTCCGTGCAGGCCACGCGATCCGAAGTGCTGTTTGTCGACTACATCGCTGAACACCTGAGCCCACAAGGTCGCGCCGCCATCGTCGTGCCGGAAGGCATCATTTTCCAAAGCGGCACCGCCTACAAGCAGTTGCGCGAAATGCTGGTCAAAACCTCGCTAGTCGCCGTGGTGTCACTTCCCGCAGGTGTGTTTAACCCCTATTCCGGCGTTAAAACCTCTATCCTGATTCTCGACAAACGGCAAGCCAAAACCAGTGATTCTGTGCTGTTCGTCAAGGTTGAGAATGACGGGTTCAATCTCGGTGCCCAGCGCCGCGCAGTCACCGGTAGCGATTTGCCAGAGGCCAAGCGGCTACTGGCTGAATTCCTATCCAACCCCGCTGAATTTGAAAATGGCCCGATGGCGCACAAGGTGACGCGGGAAAGGATCGGGGAAAACGGAGAATGGGGGCTAAGCGGGGAGCGCTATCAGGTTGTATTAGACCGCCAATCGGTGTTTGAACTATTGCCATTTGCTGAGGTGTGCACGCTTGAGTATGGCGCGAGCCTTCCAAAGACTTCACGTGTAGATGGCCCATATCCGGTGCTTGGGTCAAACGGAATAACTGGGTACCACAATGAGTATTTGATTGAAGGTCCAGCCATTGTTGTTGGCCGTAAAGGTTCTGCTGGTGAAGTGACTTTCGTTTCCGATAATTGCTATCCCATTGATACCACGTATTTTGTAAAGCCCGTTAATCCAGAAGAATCAGATATTCGCTTCCTCTACCACGTTCTTAAAACGCTGGATTTGCCGAATTTGAAAGGTGGCGCGGGCATTCCCGGCCTAAACCGAAGCGATGTCTACAACGCACATAAAATCCCCCTTCCGCCCCTCGCCATTCAGCAAGAAATCGTCGCTGAAATCGAGGGCTACCAGAAGATCATCGACGGTGCCCGGCAGGTGGTTGAGAACTACAAGCCAAGGATTGATGTGAAGCTGGAGTGGCCGTTGGTGGCGTTGGGAGAGGTGTCAGAGGTGACATCTAGCAAGCGCATTCTTGCTGAGGAATATGTTCCTTCTGGAACCCCCTTCTATCGTACGAAGGAAATCGTTGAACTAAACAAGGGGAAAGAAATTAGCCTTGAATTGTTCATATCGGAAGGGCGATTTGAATCCATCAGAACACGATTTGGAGCACCCGCTAAAGGAGATTTGCTTGTTTCTGCTGTTGGAACGATCGGTATTTCTTGGGTGGTAGCAGATGATCGGCAGTTCTATTTCAAAGACGGAAACCTGTTATGGGTTAGAAACCTCACGAATCTCGATCCTTATTTCCTCAAATACTGTCTCGACTTCAAGTTCTCTGGGGGCATTGACCACATTGTGTTCGGCGCAGCCTATAAGGCATTAACGATTGAAAAATTAAAGGAATTCAAAATCCCTCTTCCCCCCCTCGAAACCCAGCGCGCCATCGTTGCCGAAATCGAAACCGAGCAAGCCTTGGTTAACGCCAACAAGCAATTGATCGAACGCTTTGAGGCCAAGATCAAAGCTACGATTAACCGGGTGTGGGGTGAGGCATGACAGAAACGCCATTCGATACTGCCAAGGAATTTCTGCGCTTCTTCCTTGATAACGACCAGTTTCGAACACAGCATGGCTGGTGCCCGGAGTACCTATCGAACACTTATGGTCAATGTGGCTTTATTTTCAGAGGGCACGCTGATAGCGATTGGGAGCTAAAACCATCGGCATTTCGTGGGGGCAACGCGTTGAGTCGTTTTACGCTCCAAACGGCAGGGGAACTCTCTGCTGACAACTTGGAAAGCCTTGGCTGGCATTTGAAAGCCGAGCTTCGAGCTGTCTTTCTGTTTCTTGAAGAAGCAGACCGATTAGGCTTCTCTACCCCCATTGACTACACACTAATCAACGAAAACTCTAACCTCATCTTCTCGCTATCGAACGGTAACAGCACAGAGGAAATTAGCAACCCATTTCCAAGTGAAACCTATCTGAGTGCTATTGCCATGGCGCAACATCACGGGATACCGACCCGATTACTTGATTGGACAGAGTCACCTTTGGTAGCAGCTTATTTCGCAGCCTTTTCAGCATCTAGCTTGGCAAAAAAACCTGTCAAGAGCGAGAAGATTGCCGTGGTGATGCTCGACCATCAAGACATTAAGAAGGGGGGAGGTCAACCGCTACAAATGGTGCTTGTTCCTCGCCATGACAATTCGTTTCTTCGGGCACAAAAAGGGGTGTTTCTGCATATGCCTTACGCAAATAAATATTTCCTTGAACAAGGCCGGTGGCCAACCATCTCTGATTTTGCTGATAACAAGTTAACCAAGGTCACGTTGCCAGCATCTGAGGCTGACGAGTTACTACGTTTGCTTTTTGATCTGGACATCACAACGCATTCATTGATGCCAACGCTAGAACATGCGGCACAGGCTTGTGCGTACAAAATTGATCTATTCAGAAACCCGTAAAAATGGACGACGCGCTGGCAATTCTCGATTACCTGCCCATATCCTACCGAAACAAGGAAGAGGAGCGGTATGTCGGTTTTCTCTGGGAGTCGTTTGCGACCAACTACGAGAACGAGAAATACGAGTTCGCCAATCTGGCGTTTCACCTGCTTTACATGAGTTATGTCTGCTTTGCCGTGTGGCGCATCCGAGCCGCCCGCAAGAGCGATTTCGAGAAGGCGATGGTCGGTTTTCAGAACGAGGTTGAGAACAAACTATTCAAGGCAGACAGCCCTTTCCAGTTCTATGAACACTTGAAAGAATCTGCAATTTTCCGATTTATCAAGTTGATCGGCTGCGGTAACAAACAAGTCGGCGAATTCTCCCGTTTCGTGAAGTTCAGGAATCGCATCGCGCATCCAAGCGGCACCACCACTTTTAACGACCGACAGGCGCTGGATGTGCACATTGCGCTGGTCTTGACTGAGATCGCCAACATCCAGAATCACATGACGCCGGTGCTCCAAGAACTGTTTGGCGCCTTCCTGTGCAGCGAAAGCAACGATCCAGAAAAGCGGGAATACATCGACGACAGCGACCAGATTCGAGAAGCCCTAGTTCACGACAACTATCTCTCGCAGAAGGACATCGAGATTTGTTTGGGTTTCGACATCAACACGCTGGCCGGCAACGCCAACTTTCCGGCTATCAAGACGTTGTTCGACGCCTTTGTGCAGGCCTATCAGGCTGACACCGCATGACCTCGCCCTTGGCCACTATTCTCGCGCGAGGGTATTTCCCCAAGGAACTGCCGCCGCCGTTCAATACCAAGTTGTTCGGTGCGTTCGCCGAAACGGCCCCGGCGGTTTTTCACCTTGATACGACCAAGAAGGGGAGCAAGAACAATCTGGTTTCGCGGCCAGCCATCCATAACCTGGCCCGCACCGGAACCTTACGGCGTAAGCTGACCATTCCCAACCCGGTTAATCAGTATCAGATAGCACGTGCTGTTGTCGAAGGTTGGGGAGAGCTGAAAGCCGCTTGCATCGTATCGCCGATTTCGCTGACCACGCCGCGATACCAAAAGCATGGCATCCGCGTGATCAGCCCTCGGAATCCTTTCGACGCAATTCCCGTTGCACGGGCACGCTCACGAACGGCATCGCGCTATCTACTCGCGACCGATCTGAGCCAGTTCTATCCGAGCATCTACACTCATTCAATACCGTGGGCGCTGCACGAAAAGGCCGTAGCGAAGGCTAGGCCGACGGACTACTCGCTGCTCGGCAACGTACTCGATTTGGCGATCAGAAACGGGCAGGATAAGCAGACAATAGGCATCCCCATTGGGCCGGATACCTCGCTCGTTATCGCGGAAGCGATCCTTTCATCGGTCGATGTTCAACTCTCAGGCACGATTACGAAGCGGGGCTTTCGTTACATCGACGACATAGCCTGTGGCTTTCGAACCATTGCGGAGGCTGAGGAGACGCTGGGGCGGTTGCAGCACTTGGTTGGTGATCTTCAGCTTCAACTGAATCCGAGGAAGACACGAATCGTTGAGCTACCGTCGGAACTTGAGGCGTCATGGGTTCCGCATCTTCGATTGTTTGCGTTTCGTTCATCGACGGCCAGTACGCAGCAAACCGATTTGCTAAGTTACTTCGGCAGGGCTTTCGAGCTTGCTGCAAATCAACGCGAGGAAGCCATTCTTCGCTATTCGGTTCAGCGGATGCGTTCGATCTCCATTTTCGAGAAGAATTGGGGGCTATACGAAAGCCTACTTCTGCAATGTCTTTCCGTTGAGCCGGGTACTGCGCCAGCGGTGATTGGCGAGTTGTACAAGTACCACCTGCGCATGCCGCTTGATCGCTCCCGCATTACCGAATCTTTGCAGCAGTTGATTGAGGTTCACGCGCCCCAGCATCATGGCAGTGAAGTCGTTTGGGCGTTGTGGGGCGCGATTTGCCTCGAATGCACACTGGATGCAAATGTCGTCGAAAAATCCTTGTTGGTGTCTGACCCTTGCGTGGCGCTCTGTGTTTTGCACTTGATTGCTAAGGGACTGGTTACCGGCCCGGTGGATGTCAGCCCCCTTGAAGCATTGATGCACGATGGTGAACTAACCGATACGCAATGGCTGCTGGCCTATGAAGCCAATGTGAAAGGCTGGTTGCCAAACAAGAGCGGGAAGGATTTTGTCACGATGCATAAGTATTTCGGCCCGATGAAAGCGGCTGGCGTTTCTTTCTACGACGAGGCCGCGACGCTCCCGGTAACGGTTAAGCCAGTTGCCCAAGGCTACGGTGACGACGATGATTTTGATCTGGCGTATTTGGTTGGCGATGTTTCCGGGTAGTACTGCCCAGATATTCATTGAGGTGCTAAACGATGAGTGACACATTTAACGTCTATTGCGACGAATCCTGCCATTTGGAAAACGACGGGCAGAAGGCGATGGTGCTCGGTGCGGTCTGGTGTCCGCTGGACAAGACGCGAGAGATTGCCGTCCGCCTGCGCGAGATCAAGCAGAAACACGGCGTGTCACCGCAGTTTGAGGTGAAGTGGACCAAGGTCTCTCCTGCCAAGGTGGATTTGTATCGCGACCTTATCGATTATTTCTTTGACGATGACGACCTGCATTTTCGGGCGCTAATCGTGCCGGATAAATCGCTGTTGCGGCATGGTGCTTTCCCCGGACAGGACCACGACACGTGGTACTACAAGATGTATTTCGACATGCTGAAAGTCATTTTCAGTCCGACGGCCCGTTATCGCGTCTATCTTGATATCAAGGATACCTGCGGAGCACAGAAGGCAGCGAGGCTGCATGAGGTGCTGTGCAACAACTTGTACGACTTTTCTCGCGAGGTGATCGAACGTCTGCAACTGGTGCACTCACACGAGATTGAGCAATTGCAACTCGCCGACCTGCTGATTGGCGCAGTTTCTTATGTCAACCGTGATTTGCAGGGGAATGCAGGGAAGTTGGCGCTCATCGAGCGGATACGGGAGCGATCACACTACAGTTTGACGCGATCAACCTTGTTGCGGG
>JBEGTT010000137.1:0-3724 GCA_041179245.1 Pseudomonadota bacterium | reverse complement strand
GTTGTCGGCCAGATGTTCGGTCATACCGCGAGCCTGGGTACTGCCTTGTTGCAGCGCTTGTTGTCCTTGCCGGGCGATTAGATATTCCTGCTGGGCGGTCATCAGCTCCGGACTATAGATTTCCAACAGAGGTTGACCACGCTTGACCGTTTGTCCGGTTGCGTTGACATATAAATGCTGAATCCAGCCTTCAAACTTGGGAGTCACGGCATGTACGCGCCGTTCATCAACCTGGATGCTGCCTAGCGCACGGATGCTTCGGGTCAGCGTTCGGTTTGCAACGATTGCTGTTTTAACGCCCAGCTTTTGGATTTTTTCCGGGCTGATCAGCACTTGTTCCGAGTTTGCTTGCTCACCTTCATAGACTGGAAGATAGTCCATGCCCATTTCATCTTTTTTAGGTACTGGCGACGTATCGGCTGCGCCCATGGGATGGCGGTAATATAAAATTTTTCCAGGTTTCGATTCTGTGGTTGTATTTGAAGATTCTGCATAAACCGCCACATAGTCCATCCCCATCTCATCCTTGGCAGGCGTTGGCGAGGTAACTTGGGGATTCATCGGATGGCGGTAATACAGCGGCTTTCTTTCGCTAACTGAGGGTGCATCCGGGTTTTTCGGCATTTCCTGACGACCCGCCCAGAAGCCCAAAGCCACGCCCAGCATTAAAATTAAGCTTGCCAGGAAATATTTAGTCATGGCTCAACTCCTCGCCCACTTCAGCGGACAACTCTGCCAAGATTTGCTGGGTGTTGGTCAATGCCTGCCAATACTGCGTTTGATATTGGAAAAAGCTCAGTTGTGTACGCAGCAAATCAGTGAAATCCGTTTGGTTCACTTGATAGCCTGCCAGCAAAGAATCCAGGGTTTGCTGGGCTTGCGGGATAACTTCATGTTCTAGCAGCGACAGCTTTTCCTTGGCATGTTGATATTCGGCAGCTTTGGCGGCTATCGTGGCCTGAATTTTGTGATGCTCGTCCTGCAGGGCATATTGCTCTTGCAAAAGTTCGCTCTGGCGTTGATCGACCGCCTTGGCTTGCTTGCGGCCTGCATAAATGGGTAGATTCATGCTCAACTGGACACTGGCAAAATCACTCCGCGACTGACCTGACGGCGTATTCTGACGAACCGCATACCCTGCTCCGACAGTAAAATCAGGATAAAAGTCCCTTTTCGCCAGATCGACCTTGGACAGCGCGGCATCCAGCATCTTGCGGTGTTGGGCAAATAAAGGACGGGTTTGTAACGCCTTGTCCTGCAAGGCAGGCTCGGCAAGCACCGGCAACTTGAACTCGGCCTCCGCCGGAATCCGCACAGGCATTTCCGGTGTGCGATCCAGTAAGACATTGAATTGGGCTTCCTGACCGTGGCGCATACTGATCAGGTTCAGCTTTTCGTCCTTGAGTTTGGACAGTTCGAGCTGCACCAACAACACATCCTGCTGCGATCCTTTGCCTACCTTATATTTTGCTTGGGCAATGTCGATGAGTTGTTGGAAAAAATGGCCTGCTTCATCCAGTAAGCTTAAGGCATGATCGTAATAAAATAACCGCCACCAACCCGTTTTTACTTCCCGTACCAACCGCAAACGCGCTTCATCAACCGAATCGGCGGCGGCCAGGGCTTCCTGCTCGGCAATTTTTTCGCGCAAGGCGAGTTTGCCTGGGAATGGGATGGATTGGCTAACGCCCATTTCCAGCATGGTCATGTCTTCTTTGTGCAGGTTGAAACTGCTCGTCGGCACATTCAATAGACCAACGTTGACGGTTGGGTCTGGCAAAGTTCCCGCTTGTGAAGGGATGGCTGCTAGCGCTTCGGCACGGGCCTTGATTTCGCCTAAACCAGGGTTGCCTAATAAAGCTTGATCAATCGCTTTATTGACGGTGAGGATAGATTCATCCTTTTTAACGGCCTGGGCTTGGGCTAATGCATCAGCCCAAGCCACACGGAAACTATCAGTGGATATATGAAAAACAAGGCCGGGCGAAAACAGCGCCAGTCCAAAAATCACCACCGTCCACGCCGGATAAGCGCGACGCAGCAGAGGCGGATAAATAACGAAAAACATGGGATTTTCCTCTCAAATCGGAACAAACAGGCTCCGCAGGTCGCAGAACCAAAGTGCGCCGAACCATTTAATGGCGTGGCGCGATTCGATTTCGAGGGGTGGCTAATTCAGAAGGGTGCAGAACCGATAGATGAGCGAAACCTGTCGCCCTGGCAGTGAATCAGTTTTTTTACGAAGAACTTGTGGGGGTGGATAGGAAAGAAATAGGCAACAAAATGTCCAAAACAGCCCAAGAATCAAAACCGGCAAATCCGGTTTAGCCAAACGATTAAAGTCGGGGAGCGAATGAGGTTGCGAATCAAGGCAAGGCGTTAGGGTGCAGTCCTCTAGTGTCTGGGGAGTATGGTCTTGATGGCCTATATTTCCAGCCATGTCGGCATCTGGACAACCTGGCATGTGATCAGGTGTCACCGATAATACCGAAGGCATAGGCATGACACAGGTTGCCGAAATGACCAAAGAAATCCAGCTCACCAGCAACACGTACACCAACGCGTGCAGGTAAGGGCGATTTCTTTTGGAATGCAACGCTGTTATCAAAATACAACCCTGGGTTGAAAAGCCTGTTCTTTTATAATCTAGCATAAGAGATACTAGACAGCAATTAAATGTATTGAGACCCTTGTGTGACAGCAGAACTCCCTGCTGATTGCTTAAGCGCCGATTTCTTTGGATAGCCATAGACCTTAACAGGCGATCTTCGTCTGAAATACGCACTTATCTCGCCATTTTTGATAAAACCTTGGTTCTTAGTCGCCGTTTTGCGCCCGTTGGAAGGAATTATCCTGCAAACGCCAACATCTCAGTCTGGACATCCACGCCGCGCTTGATGTTCTAGGCCATCGCCGCCAGCAGGAAGTGAGTCTGGTTACGCTTGGACAGGAGTTTGTCATGTTCGGCGTTGGCGTAGACCTTGTCGGCGTACTACTGATGTTCGGTGCGGTTGAGCAGATTTTCCAAGGACTTGGAATCGTGCTCGTTGCCTGAGGTTTAGCCAATAGCTTTGGTGAAGCCGTCCTCATCGACCAAAATCTTCCTATCGTAGGCCATGCTGATCCAGAGCTCGCCTATTCAGTTCTTATTAAGGTTTCATTTAATACACTGAGCACAACAAATAAAAAAGTGTATTAAACAACCTAAAATAAAATGAGGATTAAAAAATGAATAACAAAATTATCGTGATTACAATTATAGGTGCCTTGTTAACAGCGTGCGCCAGCCAACAACCTTATGGTTATAACAATTACTACGGCAGCGGTTATAACAATGGCGACAACAACTATGGCTACAATAATGGCAGCGGCCGTGTGAATAAAGCCCTCATCGGTGGCGGTGTTGGTGCGGTGGCAGGTGCGACCCTTGGCACGGCCTTTGGCGGCAATGATCTGGCGAATGCGGGTTTAGGTGCGTTAGCAGGTGGCGCAATGGGCGCGGCAGTCGGGGCTTATGTCGATCACCAACAAAACGAACAAAGCCAAAACCAGCAAAATGGATGGCAACAACTCCCTTACAATAATGATGGCTATAACCGGTAACCTATGATAAATCGCCAACCTAGCAACGCTTGGACGATTTTGTTGATGTCGATTGCAAAATTGCTGCCGACTTGAACATGAAATATGCTAAAAATTGTACACATATGGCACTTTCTTTTGA
>JBEGTT010000136.1:0-8785 GCA_041179245.1 Pseudomonadota bacterium | reverse complement strand
CGAATCCTTGGTCGACGGGATCAAGCGCGCCACCGACGTAATGATCGCCGGCAAGGTTGCGGTGATTGCGGGTTATGGTGACGTGGGCAAGGGTTCGGCTCAAGCGATGCGTGCGCTGTCTGCCCAAGTTTGGGTCACTGAAATCGATCCAATCTGCGCATTGCAGGCCGCTATGGAAGGCTACCGCGTGGTGACCATGGAATACGCGGCTGATAAGGCTGACATTTTCGTCACCACTACCGGTAATTTCCACGTCATCACCCATGACCACATGGCAGCGATGAAGGATCAGGCCATTGTTTGTAACATCGGTCACTTCGACAACGAAATCGACGTCGCTTCCGTTGAAAAATACGAATGGGAAGAGATCAAGCCGCAAGTCGATCACGTGATTTTCCCGGACGGCAAACGCATCATCCTGCTGGCTAAGGGCCGTTTGGTAAATCTGGGTTGTGGTACCGGCCATCCGTCTTACGTGATGTCTTCTTCATTCGCTAACCAGACCATTGCACAAATCGAGTTGTGGACTGAATCTCAGAAAAATTCTAACAAGTACCCCGTTGGTGTTTATGTGCTGCCCAAGCATTTGGACGAAAAAGTCGCGCGTTTGCAATTGAAGAAGCTGAATGCCCAGTTGTCTGAGTTGACCGACCAACAAGCCGCTTACATCAGCGTGCCGAAGGAAGGCCCATACAAAGCTGACCATTACCGTTATTAATTGACGAAAATACAAAACGGCTCCAAAATGGTTTCGTTATGAAATTATTTTGGAGTTTGTGATGCCCAATCTTTCGATTAAAGATGTCTCTGAACCTCTGGCGGAAAAACTCCGTCAGCGGGCAGAGCGCAACCACCGTAGTTTGCAAGGTGAGTTGATGGTGATTTTGGAACGTGCTGCGGATGATGAGGATGAATTTTTGCCCGCAGGTTCGGTGACACGTGGCCATGTTGGGGTTTTTCAGTTAATGGAAAAAGTCGCTGAATATCGCGTCACTAGCCCTTCCGAGTCGGCTGATTTGGTACGTGCCATGCGCGATGGCATCAAGGAAGATCAAAACTGATGGCACGCCCGGTGTGTATCGTTGATACCTCGGCGATTGCAGCCATTGCTTGGGGCGAGCCAGAGGGCGAAGCGGTGGCTCAGGCCATAGCCGGGATGCGTTTATTGGCATCGCCGATGATTACGTGGGAAATGGCCAATTTGCTACTGACAAAGTTGCGCCGACATCCCGAAGAAGCAGAATCCTTGCGCTTAGCCTACGACTGGTTTTTGCAGTTAGAGCTGACCATTGTGCCAATCGCTGAATGCGACGTGATTGCCTGTGGCAGACGTTATTCGCTCACGGCTTATGATGCTGGGTACTTGGCGTTGGCCTTGGATTTGCGCGTTCCACTGGTCACGCTGGATCAGAAACTGGCCCGTGCTTGGCACGCGGCAACGTTGCATTGATTCTCTGACGTGAATTTTTTATCTGGATAGAACATGACTGAACTTTCGATTGAATTCTTCCCGCCACAAACGCCAGAAGGTGCGGCCAAATTAAAAGCCGAGCGCGCTAAATTGGCAGCGCTCAATCCCCTGTTCCTTTCAGTGACTTACGGTGCGGGCGGTTCAACTCGCGAGCGTACCTTTGCCACAGTCAAAGAAATTGCCGAAGAAGGCCAACAAGCTGCCCCGCATTTGTCTTGTATCGGTTCGACCCGTGCGGGCATTCGCGAAATTCTGGAAGAGTACAAAGCCGAAGGTATTCGTCGGATTGTGGCCTTGCGTGGCGATTTACCCTCTGGCATGGCTGATCCTGGGGAGTTGCGTTACGCCAATGAGCTGGTGGAGTTCATCCGTGCCGAAACGGGCGACTGGTTCACCATCGAAGTGGCCGCTTACCCTGAATGGCACCCACAGGCCAAGTCGCCAAAAGACGATTTGCAAAACTATGTGCGCAAGGTCAAAGCGGGCGCAGACTCGGCCATTACCCAATATTTCTACAACGCGGATGCGTACTTCCATTTTGTCGACGAAGCGGCTGCCTTGGGGGCAGAGATTCCGGTGATTCCCGGCATCATGCCGATTGCAGGTTTTACCAAATTGGCTCGCTTTTCAGACAGTTGTGGTGCGGAAATTCCACGTTGGATGCGTAAGAAATTTGAATCCTTTGGCGATGATGCGGATTCCATCAAGGCGTTTGGGCTAGATGTGGTCACTGAGCTGTGTGAGCGCTTGCTTGCAGGCGGTGCGCCGGGCCTACATTTTTACAGCATGAACCAAGCGGCAGCGACAACGGAAATCTGGCAACGTCTGCAAAAGAAAACTTGATTGAGTCTTGAACGATGAAAAAGAGGCGCTTGGTCATTCAAGCGCCTCTTTGTATGAGATCAAAGGATTTTAGCCCTTCAGTTTGGCGGCAATGCCGGCGACCCGTGCACCGTACTGACGAGCTGTTTCAATGTCACCCGCAGGGATAGCATCGGCACCAGCATCAGCAGGTGATTGCACCAGCAAGCCCACTGAGCCGCCGAGGTTATTCACGTCATTCCGTGAAGCGGCTAGCGTGTTAGCCGGTGGTAGACCTAAACTAACCCAGATGCCGCCGTGCTGAGAGGCGAGGGTTTGCAGCGTAATTAGCGTGACCTGCTTGTCGCCATTCAGGCTGGCGCTATTGGTGAAGCCGCCAAAAACCTTGTCTTGCCATCCACGGGTAAACCAAACCTTAGAGGAGGCATCGGCAAATTTCTTGAACTGCCAAGGCACGCTGCCCATGTAGGTTGGCGAGCCAAAAATGATAGCGTCAGCAGCAGCCAAATCCGCCCAAGCTGATTCGGGGATGTTGCCCTCAGCATCAACAGCGACTAGCGAAGCACCAGCACCTTCGGCGACCGTTTCAGCGACCCGCTTGGTGTGACCGTAGCCAGAAAAATAAACCACGTAAACTTTGCTCATCATTCAGCTCCTAAAAATAGATAACGCGTTCAGTCTAGGCTTCAAATGGGCCCAGAGAAACCACTAAATTGCCAAAAGCTTATTGCTGATTTTGAAACAATGAGCAAAGCCTAAGCCGTCATTTTCCAATACAAAACTGGCTGAATATCACGCCGAGTAAATCGTCTGGCGTGAATTCCCCCGTAATTTCGCCCAGTGCGTGTTGGCAGAGCCGGAGTTCTTCGGCGAATAACTCAAGGGCAAAGTGGCTTGATTGAACGTGTAAAAAAGCAATGTCCAAATGCTCATTAGCCCGCTGTAGGGCGCGAAGATGGCGTTCCCGTGCAATGAAAACATCTTCGGTTTGTTGCCATCCTGCCTTTTCTAATAGCACTTTCTCTAGCGTATCGATACCTTGGCCGGTTTTGGCGGATACGCAGACCCGGAACTCGCCAGCACTGTCAATCCTAGGTTGTGGCTGGCTTAGATCAATCTTATTCCAGACCGTAATGCGGGGAACCGCTTCTGGAATTCTGGCTAGGATGGCTTCGTCTTCTGCAGAAAGTCCGTGTTGGGCGTCCAGCAATAAAAGCACTAAATCTGCCTTGGCAATTTCTTTCCAGCTTCGCTCGATCCCCATTTTTTCGACGGTATCGTTGGTTTCCCGCAGACCTGCCGTGTCAATGATGTGCAAAGGGATACCTTGAATCTGAATGGTCGATTTCAGCGCATCGCGGGTGGTGCCGGCTATCGGTGTCACGATCGCCAGATCGTCCCCGGAAAGGCGGTTGAGAAGGGATGATTTGCCAACGTTGGGTTGCCCGGCCAGCACGACATGCAGACCACTTTGCAGGAGTTTTCCCTGAGTGGCTTTCAGGGTAGTTTGTTGCAATGTGGTTTGCAGGCGGGTTAACCGCCCAAAGGCATCGCTGGCCTGCAGAAAATCAATTTCTTCGTCGGGAAAATCTAGCGTAGCTTCAACCAACATCCGAAGCTGGGTTAATTCATGCTGTAGCCCTTGGATCAGTTTAGAGAAATCACCTTGCAATGAACGAATGGCGGAGCGGGCGGCGGCATTGGTGCCCGCTTCAATCAGATCGGCAATGGCCTCTGCTTGGGCTAAGTCCAGCTTGCCATTGAGGAAGGCTCGTTGGCTAAATTCCCCGGGCTGGGCTAGTCGAGCGCCCAAATCAAGGCAGCGCGCTAAGAGCATTTGTAGCACCACCGGCCCGCCGTGGCCTTGCAACTCCAGTACATCTTCGCCAGTAAAAGAATGGGGGGCGGGGAAATACAGAAGGAGGCCGGTATCAATCACCTCACCTTCGTCACCCTGCACAGACATGAAGTTCGCGAGCGTGGCGTAACGAGGTTGCGGTTGTTTGCCGGTTAGTGCAAAAGCAAAGGGCAGCAAGTTGCTGCCCGAGAGTCTAATAACGCCGACACCACCACGACCGGGGGCCGTGGCAATGGCAGCGATGGTATCGGACTTCACCACATTAGGCGCTGGCGTCGTTAGCCGCGTGGTGTGAATGAGGATGTTTCTTGGCCGCTTCGATCATCTTGTTGATTTGCCATTGTTGAGCAATCGACAAGATGTTGTTAACTACCCAGTACAGCACCAAGCCAGAAGGGAAGAAGAAGAACATCACCCCGAAAATTAGCGGCATGGCCATCATCACCTTAGCCTGAACGGGATCGGGTGGCGTGGGATTGAGTCTGGTCTGAAGCAGCATCGTCGCCATCATGATGACGGGAAGAATGTAATAAGGATCAGCAGAGCCCAGATCATGGATCCAGAATGCCCAAGGTGCTTCGCGCATTTCAACCGCGCCCAAGAGTACCCAATACAAGGCGATGAAGACCGGAATCTGAACCAAAACTGGCAGGCAGCCACCCAGCGGATTAATTTTTTCGGTCTGATACAGCTTCATCATTTCCTGATTCAGCCTCTGTTTGTCGTCCCCAAAATGCTCCTTGATGTGTTGCAGGCGAGGCGCAACGGCTTTCATCTTGGCCATGGATTTATAAGAGGCGGCAGACAGCGGGAAGAAGATCAGTTTAATGGCGATGGTCAGGACAACAATCGACCAACCCCAGTTGCCAACTACCTTGTGAATCCACTCCAGTGCCCAGAAGATGGGTGCGGCCACAATGGTTAGCCAGCCATAATCGACAACCAGTTCTAGTCCGGGAGCCAGTGCCTTAAGTGCAGATTGTTCCTGCGGCCCAACGTAAAGCGGAACGCTGACCTCGGCTTTTTCGCCAGTCGCAAGTTTCTGGAACGGCAGAATAATCCCGGCGGTAATCAGATCCTTATCCAGTTTGCGCATGAAAAATTCGCGTTCAACACTCACTTGCGGAGCCCAAGCTGTCACAAAGTGATGCTGAACCATCGCTACCCAACCGTCACTGGCTGTTTTAGCAAACTTGGCTTTGTTATCGACGACGTCAGAAAAGCTAACCTTCTGGTACTTCGCGGCATCCGTAAAAATGGCGGGCCCAGTGAAGGTGCTAACCATTTTTGATTCGCCTTCAGGATTAGCCGTGTCGCGCTGGATCTGGAAGTAAGCGTTTGGTGTAATGGCCTGCGTGCTGTTGTTTTGAATTTCCCACTTAACGTCCATGACGTAGCTGTTGCGCTTGAAGGTATAAACCTTGGTCGCTTGTAGCCCACTGGGTGTTTTGGTGCTTAGGCGTAATTCGATGGATTGCGTGCCGTCAGGCAACGAAATCGCTGTTTGACTGGCCTTAAAGAATGCCTTGTGGTTAGGCAGATCTTCACCAATCAGTCCGCTTTGGGCAACGTAACGATGGTGCTCACCCAGCAACTCAAGGTTTTGAGACTTGTCTTCGGACCGGTATTTTTTGAGGACTAGACGGGTTAGGTCGCCACCTTGTGTGGATATTTCAGCGTTGTACAGGTCGGTTTCAACCGTAACGAACTGGGCTTTTTCAACCTGTTCCGCCGATTTCGCTTCTGCAATGGTTTGGCCTGCACGTAGGCTAGTGCTTGCTTGAGGCGTGACAGAATTTGCCTGTGCGGCTTGCTGTGCCAATTGTTCTGGGTGCGTGAAGCGCTGCCAAGCATCCCAAAGCATGAACAGGGAAAAGCTGAAAATAACCAGCAAAATCAAACGTCTGTTGTCCATTTCATTCCTTTTGGATCATGGTGCAGGATCATATCCACCCGGATTCCAGGGGTGGCACCGGCAAAGTCGCTTCAGGCCAAGCATGGCACCGTGGAAGGCGCCGTGCTTTTCAATGCAGACCTGCGTGTATTCAGAGCAACTGGGGTGAAACCGGCACCGGCTGCCCAACATCGGGCTAATGCCGTAGCGATAGAAGCGAATCAGGCCCAGTAGCAGGAGTTTCATCAAGGTCGGACTTTTTTAAGCAATCCCACAATTTCTATTGCAATTTCCTCGCGGGGCATTCCGTCAAACTTGCCCATGAGGCGAATGATCAGGTCACGCTTGGGTAAGGCGGCACAATGAAGACGAAATTGCTCGCGAGCAATGCGCTTGATTGTGTTCCGGCGAACGGCTTGCCGGATAAATTTCTTAGCGACCACTAAACCAAGCCTAGCTTTCGCCGAAGCTTCTGGTCTGGGGCCGATGTGCAACATAAAAAAATTCCCCTTAACCGCCTTCCTGAAACCAAAAACGGATGAAAACTCATCCGTTTTGGTTAGTCGGTAGTTTCTGGGGAACGGGTATTGCTCTCCAGCCACAATGCTGGTTAAACAGCCAGACGGTGACGGCCTTTGGCGCGGCGCGCGGCGATCACTTTGCGCCCGCCAGCCGTACGCATACGGACCAGGAAACCGTGGGTGCGCTTGCGGCGAACGACTGAAGGTTGGTAGGTGCGTTTCATGGTAAGTCCTTGATGTTTCTAAAAAGAAAAGCGCGCAATTAGACAGGTTTGGAATGGGAGGTGTCAAGGACTTTCTGCACTCTGACTTGTTTGTCGGATTGGACCGTGTTAAAAACGCGCCTCTTCGCAAATGCAGGATGTCTTATGGAACAGTATCACGGCACCACCATTCTTTCGGTTCGCAGGGGCAACTCGGTCGCAATGGGCGGGGACGGCCAAGTTACTTTGGGTAACATCGTCATCAAATCCACTGCCAAAAAAGTTCGCCGCCTTTATCAGAATCGCATTCTCGCCGGATTTGCTGGCGGTACCGCTGATGCGTTTACCTTGTTCGAACGTTTTGAAGCTCAGCTCGACAAACATCAAGGCAATTTGCAACGGGCCGCGGTTGAGTTGGCGAAAGATTGGCGCAGTGATCGCGCTTTACGTCGGCTAGAAGCCATGCTATCGGTGGCGGATCGTGAGCATTCTTATGTGATTACGGGTAACGGCGATGTGCTGGAGCCTGAATACGGCATCGTGGCGATTGGTTCAGGCGGTGCGTTTGCCCAGAGTGCGGCGCGGGCGTTGATATCGAATACGGATTTGCCGCCAGTCGATATCGTCACCAAATCGCTGGAAATTGCCGGCGAGGTTTGTATTTACACCAACCAGAATTTCACCATTGAGGTGCTCGAATGAGCGAGATGAGTTTTATGACCCCCCGCGAAATTGTTTCGGAACTCGACAAACACATCGTCGGCCAGAACAACGCCAAGAAATCCGTCGCCATTGCCTTGCGTAATCGTTGGAGACGGTCACAGGTTGCTGAACCGTTACGCACGGAAATCACCCCTAAAAACATCCTGATGATTGGGCCGACGGGCGTGGGCAAAACTGAAATTGCTCGCCGTTTGGCAAGGTTGTCGAATGCACCGTTTATCAAGGTTGAAGCCACCAAGTTTACCGAGGTGGGTTATGTGGGCCGTGATGTGGAAACCATCATTCGGGATTTAGTGGATATTGCCGTCAAGGCGGAGCGCGAACAAGCAGCTCAGCGTATGCGCCATGTGGCAGAAGAGGCTGCCGAGGAGCGGATTCTGGATATTTTGCTGCCCCCTGCGAAAGCGCCTACAGGCTTTTTTGCGGCGGATGCGGCACCGGCGGTTGAAGAGTCGGGTACACGTCAAAAATTCCGCAAAAAGTTGCGCGAAGGTGAGTTAGACGACAAAGAAATCGAAATTGAAGTGAATTTACCCAGTGTGCAGGCCGAAATTTTGGCTCCACCGGGGATGGAAGAACTTACTAACCAAATTCAGGGCATGTTCCAGAATATGGGGTCGGGACGTAAGAAATCTCGGAAGATGAAGATTCGCGAGGCTTGGAAAGTGCTGATCGATCAAGAGGCAGATCGGTTGGTGAATGACGAAGAAATTAAGCTGAATGCGGTGCAGCGCGTTGAACAAAACGGCATCGTGTTTCTGGATGAAATCGACAAGATTGCGAACCGTTCCAGCCAGCAAGCCGATGTGTCCCGCCAAGGGGTTCAGCGTGATTTGCTGCCGTTGGTTGAAGGCACCACCGTGTCGACCAAGTACGGCATGATTAAAACCGACCACATCCTGTTTATTGCCAGCGGCGCGTTCCATCTGTCCAAACCATCTGATCTTATCCCCGAATTACAAGGCCGTTTCCCGATTCGCGTTGAACTGGACTCGCTCTCTGTGGCTGATTTTGAGTGCATCCTGACCCAAACCGATGCCTGTCTGACACGCCAATACGAGGCACTACTCGCCACCGAAGGCGTCACGCTGGACTTCAAACCGGATGGAATTTCTCGCATGGCGCAAATCGCGTTTCAGGTGAACGAAAAAACCGAAAACATCGGTGCTCGTCGCCTGCATACCGTGATGGAAAAGCTGCTCGAAGAAATCTCATTTGATGCCGGCCAGAAGGGTGAAGAAAGCGTGGTGATCGACGCCGCGCTAGTCAACGAACGCTTAGGCGAACTGGCAG
>JBEGTT010000135.1:0-4600 GCA_041179245.1 Pseudomonadota bacterium | reverse complement strand
TCCAATGCACCAGAACGGCCTTCTGCATCGTAACCATCTAGCAGTATCAAATCCCATTTATCTAGGGATTCCTGAAGATACTGAACACCATCGCCAATGATGATTTCAAGGCGATCATCATCGCTGGGTAAATTGAAAAACTGGCGTGCTGCTGCATAAACCCCTGGGTTGATTTCCACTGCTGTGACTTTGGTTTCGGGAAGATGTCGATGGCACCATTTCACCAAAGAGCCAGCCCCCAAACCAATCTGAAGCACATTTTTAGGCCACCCGGTGGTGATGGCTTCAGGAGATTGGGCGCGAAGTAACAGGCCGAACATCATGTCTTGGGCGTAGGCCAACTCTAGGTCAAAGGGGCGTTTAATGCGCATCGCCCCTTGAACCCAGTTAGAGCCGAAGTGGAGGTAACGAAGACCATTTTTTTCGCTGATGTCGATACTGTGGGGTTTCATATTTACAGAGAGAGTAGGGTTTTAATGTCCGCCGTCACATCTTCAGCGCTGGTGCTATGGCCGATAGCCAGCCTAAGCTTTCCACTGGGATCATAGGCGTAAGTGGTCACACCGTGATCGAGCGTGTAGGTGCTGGGTGTAGAGCCGGGGTTGATGCGATAAAACACGCGGAACTGTTTAGCCAGCTCAGGCACCGCTTCAGGTTTTGGTCGAAGACCAACAAAGCGCGAATCAAAAGCGGGAACGTAGTTGGCCAGTAATTCTTGGGTATCGCGCTGCGGGTCTAGCGACATAAACAGAATTTGCACTTGATCCGCTTGGGGGCCAAGCAAGCTCATGACCTGTGTTGCTCGATAAAGCGCGGTCGGGCAAACATCCGGACATTGGGTGTAACCAAAAAATAGCAAAACGACTTTGCCGCGAAAATCTTCCAGTTGCCGGGGTTTTCCGAGGTGATCGGTGACGCCAGCATCCGGCAACCATCGTTGCCCAAAATCTTGAGTAGCGACGATGGGCGATTTAAAGACAAGCGCTTCCGACGTTGTAACTACCTGCCGATAGACCAACGCGAGGAGCACTACGAGTGTTACTCCAGCGGCAATCGCAATCGCTACAAAAAGCTTTTGGCGCATGAATTAATGGTTGTGCTGCATAGGCATTTGCGTCATCGGGCGAACGACCGCATTAACTTCTAAAGTTTCTTTTTGTTTGGCCGCATTTTCAAAATGGAGTGTCAGTGGCACTTTCTCGCCATCGACTAGCGGTTTTTTCAAGCTCATCAACATGATGTGATAACTGCCGGGTTTGAGTTCTACCGGTGTGTTGGCGGGAATGTCGAGTTTGGGCAGGGCGCGCATTTTCATCATGTTGCCGTCCATGACCATTTCGTGAACTTCCACGACCTCTGCAACCGGCGATGCGGCGCTAATGAGTTGTGTTGCCTTAGCGGTTTTAAGGGTCATAAAAGCGCCCGTGGCCGTTTGTTTAGCCACCGTGCCGCGTACCCAAGCGCCGTCAACGCTGACCTCGGCGAAAGCCTGGCTGGCCAATGTCAAAGTTGCGAAGGTTGCAAAGAGCGCGGAGATGAGCTTGGTGTTCATGGTCGTTCCTTATAGAGTAAGCGGGGGGTTGTAGCACGCGATTATCCTGTAATCGAGCGAATCAAACCTGCGACATATTGTCGCCCCCGTCTTCCTTGTCGAAGATAGGGAATTGGCGAGATGGGGCGAGGGCGCGCACCAAGTAGCCGGATAACGGTAAGGGTTCGGCCATGATTTGGCTGACCAGTAATTCGGCCATCAGGGCAGACCAAACAATGCCGCGTGCGCCAAACCCTTGTAGGCACCAAAGGCCGGGGATGTTTTTGGGGCGCGTCGTATCTGAGTTGCCGTGATTGCTCGGAACTGCGCCAACGATGGGCAGTCTATCCGGTGAGGTCGGGCGGAAACCAACGCGGCCAGAGGGTTCGGCTAACGAGGTATTTTCAAGAAGATAATCAGGTAGTAATTCGCGCAGCCGGTTCAGATTTTCAGTATGTTCGCTGTCTCGTAGTTCGTTACCGGGGTCATCAAGCACCGTACTGGCGCCAACCACATGCACACCATCTACGGCGGGCGCGATATAGCCATGACCACAAACCAAATGCGGGAGAGGGTGGTGTAGTTGATCTGCTGGAACATGGCTAACCTGTCCGCGTACTGCAGTTTGCGGCAACCAACGTAGCGGTGTGAATTGAGGGGCCGTTACACCACTGGCAATCACGGCGATGCTTGCCTCAGCCAGTACGTTTCCTGCGGCATCCAGCGCTTGCCAGTGACCTTCAGGGGTTTGGGTAACATCGTGAACCGCTTGGCCGAATTTTGTTGAAATCAGATCGGGGTGAGCGGCTAGGTTTGCAGCGCAAATGCTGGGTGGTTGCACCCATCCACCGGTGGGGAAAAACCAAGCGCCAAACTCTACGAGTGTGCCTAAGCGTTGGCTAGCCGCTTGGGCATCCAGAAATTGCAGGAAATCTGCAGGCGGTTGTAGATGCTCGACGGCTCGTCGTTGGGATTCGGCTTGTTCGGCAGATTGGGCGAGTTGTAATACCCCGCATGGTGACCAACGAACCGCTAAACCAGCGGCTTCTAAACGTGCCACCTGTTGGCGAATCGCCAGAAAACCGGCTCGGGTGAGTTTGGCTAAGCGGTTGTCGTCGGCGCTGGGCAGTGGGCGTAAAACACCAGCGATATTGCCGGAAGCCCCTTGTCCTGCGGCGGATTCGGCTTCAAGTACGGTGACTTGCCAACCGCGTGAGGCGAGTCGTTCCGCAATGCTTGAGCCCGCAATACCTGCACCGATGACCAAGGCGGTTTTTACCTTCGGTGGGGTGTAACGAATGGGGCGGCGATGGCGAAACGTGCCGACCAGCATTTGGCGTTTGCTACCGAATCCGGGGCGTTTTTCGACATTAAATCCCGCTTGATCCAAACCGTTACGCACACTGCCGGCAACTGACCACGTGGCTAAGGTTGCGTCGGGTGCGGCAACGCGAGCTAAGGCCCAAGCGATTTCCGGTGTCCATAATTCTGGGTTGTTGGCGGGGGAAAAGCCATCCAGATAAAAAGCATTGAAGCGGCCTTCAATCCGCCGTAGTTCTTCAACGGCATCGCCAAAAATTAAGGTCAGGATGACCTTGCCTTGGTTCAGGTGCAATCGGTGATAACCCGGAAGTAGAGGGGGCCAAGCGGTGCGGAGTTCAACAGATAGGTCTTGAAGTTCAGGCCAAGCGGTGTGTGCCTGCGCCAAGTCGTCAGCGCTGAAGGGGTGTTTTTCAACCGACACAAAATGCAGGCGTTCGGAACGGTTGGGATCTTTTTGCCACGCAGCCCAAGTCGTTAAAAAATTCAGTCCGAGCCCAAAACCGGTTTCCAGAATGGCAAAAGATTCATGCCCTTGCCACCGCTTAGGCAAATCATTGCCCGCCATAAAAACCTGCTGGGCTTGTTCCAAACCACCCGAGCGAGTGTGGTAAATATCGGCGTAATCAGGAGAGTAGGGAACCCCATCTTGGAGGACGAGGGTTGCAGGGATAATCATCCCTTAGTGCAATATGCCCCGGCTGGTGCTGGGTATCGAAAAGGCAGCGGCAGGGCGTTGTTTGGCGTAATCCAGTTGCAGGTCCCATCCTGCTTTGTCGCTGGAAGAACGGAGCATCGAACAAAAAGCGTGCATCAAGTCTGAGTCAAGCGATAAGGAAATATTGCGTTCCTGACCTTCGCGAAAAGTGATCTTGACGGCGTTCGTGCCACTCATTTCCAGATTGACCTCTGATGCCAACAGGGGGTTTTCTCCAAGTGGGAACAGAGGGTTCTCATTGTCGAACGCCTGATCAAAGCTGGGAGCGCTCCCTTTGGCTTGAGATTTTTCATCCGCCATGGTGGTTGGGGCCGCAGAAAAGCGGTCCAGCAGAATAGTCATCAGATAAGGCCAAAGCTCACGCAGGAAACGTCGGGTGATAAAAACCCCGATTTCTTCGTTGTCCTGCGTGGCAATCCGAATATGCAGCCGATCTTCAAGTACGTTATTGGCAACCTGAATTTGGCGGATTTGCATGCTAGTTGGGCCGCTAACTTATTCTGGGCGCATCTGTGGGAACAGAATAACGTCGCGAATCGCGGGCGAATCCGTGAGCAGCATGACCAAGCGGTCGATGCCAATACCGCAGCCGCCGGTGGGCGGTAATCCGAATTCCAGCGCACGAATATAGTCTGCGTCATAGAACATCGCTTCTTCATCACCCGCATCCTTGGCCTTGACCTGCTCGTGGAAGCGATTAGCTTGGTCTTCCGGATCGTTCAGCTCAGAAAAACCATTGGCGATTTCTCGGCCAACGATGAACAGTTCAAAGCGTTCGGTGATTTCTGGATTGTCGTCTGAGGCACGTGCCAGTGGGCTGACTTCAACGGGGTAATCGATGATGAAGGTCGGTTCCCACAATTGGCTTTCCGCACAGGCTTCAAACAGTTGCAGTTGCAGGCTACCCAATCCACCGGGTTTAACCTTCTCGCCAAATGCCTTAATTTGAACCTTCAGCCATTCGCCATCAGCAAGCTGGGTATCGGTGAATTCGGGGTGATATTTTTGAATGCACTGGCAAATCGTGAGGC
>JBEGTT010000134.1:0-9909 GCA_041179245.1 Pseudomonadota bacterium | reverse complement strand
TGACCGGTGAAGGTCTGGAGCTGATTGAAATTGCACCGGGTATTGATCTGGAGCGCGATATTCTTGCCCAGATGGCGTTTCTGCCAGCTATCAGCGCTGACCTCAAGGTCATGGATTCCCGTATTTTCAACAAAACGACCATGGGTCTGAAACGGCATTTTGGGGAAGTTCGTTAGCCGCTGCAGCTACAGAAGTGTCGCTAGAACCGTTAACACCGATTGAGTGCTGGCATCTATTTCTACCCGTTTGTGGCGGCTGGTGTCGCCACTTTTCAGGCGAACGCCAGATTTAGCGAGCCCTAATGTTTTGGCCAGAAAAGTGAGGAGTGCAGCATTGGCTTTTCCATCTACGGGTGGGGCGGCTAGGCGTATTTTCAACGCCTCTCCATGTTCTCCCGCAATCTGCGTTTTTTTGGCTCCGGGCTGGATGTGCAGGGTCAGGCAACAGAATGTCCCATAATCCTGCAACCAGATGGGTAGTGCCGGCATGGGTTATAGAAACATCAATACCAGTTGGGCTAACAGCAAAACCACGAATGGAGACAGGTCAACACCCGCAATGGGTGGGATGACTCTGCGGATGGGGTCAAGAATCGGTCCCGTGAATTGGGCCAGTGGCCGAGCAATGGGTGAATAGGGATTAACCCAAGACAGCACGGCTTGAGCAATTAAAGCGCCAATAAATAGATAAACCACTAAGCGTAAGAGTCCCACGAGTGCTCCCCATAACAAATACAGCGCAATACTTTCGGTGGGTAACAAGCTCAACATGCCGCTACTTCCCACCAGTAGCGAGAGCGTAAGGCCCATTAGCTCAGCCAGATAAGCGGCAACCAGACTTGCCAGATCAAATCCCCGCAGGCCAGGAATGACGCGGCGTAGGGGTTTAACCAGCCAGTTAGTCACTTGAGTGACAAATTGACCCAGTTGCCCGGCAAAGGAAACGCGGTAGGCCTGCATCAGGAAACGAATTAGAAAGGCGGCCGTAAAAAAACTAATTACGGTACCAAAAATCAGTTGAATAGCATGGCCTAGCATCAGTCTTGGCTCCCAAGGATGTGGCCAAGTTCAGCGCTACGTAGGGCTGCGGCATGAGCGCCAGCGATGATGCCAGCTTTAACGCCAAATTTGCCCATGACCTCAAGTGCCGCCGCCGTCGTGCCGCCTTTGGAGGTGACGCGTTCGCGCAGTAGGCTGGCGGATTCAGGAGATTGGGCGGCCAGTTGGGCGGCACCGAGAACGGTTTCGAGTGCTAGTTGGCGTGCTTCTTCAGGGTTAAAGCCCAATTCGGCAGCCGCTTCTTGGAGGGCTTCGATAAACAGGAAAACGTAGGCTGGGCCGCTACCGGAAATGGCGGTAACCCCATCCAGTGAGTTTTCTTCTTCCACCCACATGGTTTTGCCAACGGCTTGAAGGATACGTTCGGCGGCTAGTTTCTCATTCATGCTGACATCGGTTAACGCGCAAAGCCCGGTCATGCCAGCCCCAATCAGGGACGGTGTGTTGGGCATACAGCGCACGATACGGCGGTAGTTGCCCAACCAACGGGCGAGCGTTTCCATGGTTAATCCGGCGGCAATGCTGATGACCAAAGCGTGCTGGAGTTGTCCTGATAGTGGTGCTAGTGCTTCTTTCATTTGTTGTGGTTTGACGGCCAAAATAACCACATCGGCGGTGCGCCAGTTGCACTCGGTGGCGCTGGAAAATACATCAATATCGAACTGCTCCTTGAGGGCTTGTCGATTGTCGGTATTGAGTTCAACGACGCTAATGTCGGTGTTGGCAAAACCTTGCCGCATCATGCCGCCAATGAGTGCGTTAGCCATATTGCCGCCGCCGAGGAAGAAAATTTTCATGGGGATGTCTCCGTTGAATTGAGGGTTCAGGTTCTGTTCTAGTTTATTCAATGGCTTTGGAGGCGCGCTGGCCGAAAATAGCCGTGCCAATTCGAACTTGGGTAGCACCTTCAGCAATGGCAGCGGCAAGGTCGTGACTCATGCCGATGGATAGCGTATCAAAACTGTCTGGGTTTGGCAGGGTTGGTTTGATGCGGTCGAATAGTTCGCGTAAGGGGTGGCAGGCTGCGCGCTGGGCAATCTCCCCTTCGATGGGTTCGGGGATAGCCATCAAACCGCGCAGTTGTAGTCTGGGCAGCTGGGCAAGCTCAGTACACAGCGTTGCCGCTTCAGTTGGAGAACAGCCACTTTTGCTGGTTTCGCCAGAGATGTTGACCTGTACACAAACTTGCAGTTTTGGCAAACTTGCAGGGCGTTGTTCAGAAAGCCTTTTGGCTATTTTGAGTCGATCGACACTTTCGACCCAATCAAACAGTTCAGCGACCAAGCGGGTCTTATTGCTTTGAAGGGGGCCGATTAGGTGCCAAGTAAGTGCTTGCTCGCCAACATGGCCTGCAGCACGGCAAGCGAGAATTTTGTTAATGCCTTCTTGTACATAATTCTCACCAAAACTTTTTTGACCCGCATGGGCAGCCGCCAATACGGCTTCTGCTGCTTGCGTTTTACTCACGACCAGCAGCCTGACGGTATCTGAGCGATTGGCAGCATCGAGCGCTGTCGCTATTGCCGCGTGAGTCTCGCCAAGTTGGGCGCTGATGCGCTCGGTAAGATTGGTGGGGAGGCTCATGGTTGCTTTAAGGATAAATCAGCGGATGGATCAGCCGGGATTGGTTTCTCTTTACGGTTGCTGCCGGCAATGACTTTGATTTCGAATAAGCGGCATTCCAACGCACCATTGAATAGAGGTGTTTTCCGGCTGGGTTTAAGGCCAAGCAGTTTGGCCATGCGCAGGTCAGCGGTAAAGAAATAACTATTCCAGCCGGCAAAGCGTTTTTTCAGCGTATCGCCAATAGCGGGATAGAGCTTGGCTAGCGCATCTTGTTCCCCAATCCGCTCACCATAGGGCGGGTTGGCGACGAGTGTTCCTGCCCGGTCTACTACTTTCCCTTCTACGGGTAGAGGAAGTTCAGGTGGGGAGAGTGATAACAAATCGGCTTCCTGAACTTTGACGACATTGCCGAGGCCCGCTTCCTGCAAATTCCGTTTGGTAGCACGGACGGCGTGGGGGTCGATGTCACTGCCAAAAAGCGGTAAAGGACGAGGTTCTTGCTGACGACGCAGCGCGGCTTCACGAATGTCAGACCATGCAGCGGCATCAAATGTACTCAGATTTTCAAAGCCAAATTTCACGCGGTGTAGGCCCGGGGCCATATCCAGCGACATACAAGCGGCTTCAAGCAAGAAGGTACCGCTACCGCACATAGGGTCGAGTAGCGGCTGATCGGGTTGCCAGCCGGAAAGTTTAAGAATACCTGCTGCAAGATTTTCCTTAAGCGGGGCATCTACATTGGCGTGACGCAGGCCGCGTTGCCATAAGGGGGCGCCAGAGGTATCGAGATAGAGCGTGCAGTGATCTTCAGTGAGGAAGACGTGAACGCGGACTTCTGGCTCGCGGGTATCAATATTGGGACGTTTGTCATAGAGATCGCGAAAACGATCACACACCGCATCTTTGACCCGCAGGGTGACGAAATCTAGGCTTTTCAGTGGGCAGCGAATGGCGGTTGTCACCACGCGGAACGTTTTTTCTAGCTCAAACAGCGATGGCCAAGGTTGTTTGGCGGCAATTTTATAGATGTCATCTTCTTCACGATAAAACCCATCGGCCACCAGCCAAAGTACGCGGGTTGCGATGCGGGACTCCAGATTGACTCGGTAGCACGTGGGCCAGTCAGCGCGAAACTGGATACCCCCAGCGACGGAGCGACAATCGGTAGCACCCTGTGCGGTCAGTTCGTCAGCCAGTAGAGGCTCTAAGCCGCGAGGGGCCGTCGCAAAAAATCGTTCAAGTGCCATAGTGATCCATTAGAAAGGTTGAAGCTCTACCAGAAAGACCACCGCAAACATGACCAGAACTGGTACTTCATTAAAAAAGCGAAACCATACGTGGTTACGGGCATTTTGGGCGGCAACAAATTGTCGTAAAAGGCGTCCGCAGTAGAGGTGGTAAAAAATCAGGCCCGTGACCAGCGTTGTTTTCAGATGCAGCCATCCGCCCGTAAAACCAAATCCGAACCAAAGTAAAAACCCGAGACCCACTGCCAAGATGCCGAGTGGCGTCATAAAACGGTAGAGCTTATTGGCCATCAACAACAGGCGGTCATTTTCAGCAGGGCTATCCGCAGGCACCATCGCCAGATTGACGAAAATCCTTGGCAAATAAAACAGCCCAGCGAACCAACTGATGACGAGAGCAATATGAAGGGCTTTAAAGATCGGGAGGAGTTCAGGGTTCATCGTGGGGTTCTTGGCTCAGTGATTTTAGGGTGTCAGCCACGGTCGGATAACGCAGGGTCAAGCGGAGTTCCTGCTTGAGGCGGTGATTCAGAATGCGGCGCGATTCTGACATGAAGGAAAGCTGGACGGTGGATAACTGTTGTTCAAGGATATTTCTGGGCATTCGATGAGGGCGGGGAAGATGAAAAGTATCGGCAACAGCATCAAAGTAATCGCCCATTTTTAGGGTTGAGTCATCCACCACGTTAATGATCTGGCTTGCTGTTCTCCGAAACAGAGCAAGGCAACAAGCCATTGCCAAATCATCCGCATGGATGTGATTGGTGAACACATCCTCGTCAGTGGCCAAAACAGGTAATCCTCGTTGAAGTCGCTCTACGGGCAGGCGGTCTTCAGCATAAATCCCAGGGGCGCGGAGGATGGTCACGGCGCAGCCGGTTTGTTTGCCCCAGGTCAGCAGTTGTTGTTCGGCATCAACGCGTCGACGGGCGCGATCTGTGATGGGAGCCGTTGGGCGACTTTCATCAATTTCAGCTCCTTGGCAATCACCATAAACCCCGGTAGTGCTGACGTAGCTTAGCCGAGTCGGTAAACTCCGCGTTTTCATGACGGCTTTTGAGCCGAGTGCCTGCAATAAATTAAAGGTTCGAGTGTCTCGCAGGCCGATATTAGGCGGTGGAGCGAGATACAAAACCACATTGGCAATCCCGCGCAGCCGCTGCAGGGTCTGTGCTTGGTCAAGATCAGCCTGTATGGGGGTGCAACCCAAGGCGCGCCAGGTAGGGAACTGGGTCGGGTCACGCATCAGGGCAAAAACTTTGAAGCGTTTGACTAACCAAGGGGCTGCACGTTTGGCGATATCGCCGCAGCCAACAAGAAGTAAAGTTTGCATGGCCACATTTTAATTCAGGGAGCAGCAAATGACGTTTCAGATTACCGTTCAACCCAGTGGGGCCAACTTTGATTGTGCAGAGGATGAAACTTTGCTCGCGGCAGCGTTGCGCCAAGGTTTGACCATGCCACATGGTTGCAAGGATGGGGTGTGTGGGGTGTGTAAGGGCAAGGTGTTGGAAGGTGGTTTCGAACATAGTGCTAAAGCTGTTTCTTTATCGAGTGAAGAGCTGGCGGCGGGAATCGCTTTGTATTGCTGTGCGACGCCCAAATCAAACATGGCAATTGAATGTCGACAGTTGTCTCGTTTGGGAGATTTCCCGGTGAAGACGCTACCGTCGCGTATCGAAACCTTAGCCAAAGTGGCGGGTGATGTGATCGAGATGTTGTTGCGTTTGCCTGCGACTGAAATATTCAGATTTCTTCCAGGGCAATACATCGATTTTCTGTTGAAGGATGGCAAACGTCGCAGCTATTCATTAGCCAATGCGCCGCGTGAAGACAATATGCTGGAACTGCATATTCGCAAGGTTGAGGGTGGGTTGTTCACTACACAGGTTTTTGAGACGCTAAAAGTCAAAGATATCCTGCGTTTTGAAGGTCCACACGGCGGATTTTTCCTGCGGGAAGATTCAGATAAACCCATCATTCTGCTAGCAAGCGGAACCGGTTTTGCACCGATTAAGGCAATTGTCGAAGATTGCTTAAATAAAGGGCTAACTAGGCCAATGACAATTTATTGGGGGTGTCGGAAACCGGAAGACCTCTATATGAATGAGTTGCCTGTTCGTTGGGCCTCAGAGCACAGCCATATTCGTTATGTGCCGGTGATGTCAGACGCTGGGCCTGCAGAAGGATGGCGAGGCCGTACGGGTTTCGTCCATCAAGCGGTAATGGCTGATTACGCCGATTTGTCCGGCCACGAAGTGTATGCCTGTGGTGCGCCCGTGATGATTGATGCAGCGCGCAAAGATTTTGTGGGCCAGTGCAATTTGCCAGAAGATTTCTTTTTTGCGGATGCCTTCACTTTTGCGGTGAACACCTAATGGCGCTCAAAGCAACTATCTTCAAGGCAGAGCTTCAGGTTGCCGATCTGGATCGTAGCCACTTCGGCGACTACACACTGACCATCGCTCGCCATCCATCGGAAACCGACGAAAGGATGATGGTTCGGTTGTTGGCGTTTGCAATGTTTGCTGGGCAGGATTTATCTTTTGGTAAAGGTGTATCCAGCGATGAAGAGGCCGCTGTCTGGGAAATTGACCCGGCTGGCGTAATCAAGTTGTGGGTAGAAGTGGGGTTGCCTGACGAAACGCGAATCCGTAAGGCGTGTAATCGATCAGAGCAGGTTGTTGTGCTGGCTTATGGTGCCCGATCTGTCGATATCTGGTGGAAACAGAACGCAGATAATCTCAAACGTTTCGAGAACCTAGAGGTACTGCAACTTAAGGCGGAAGAAAGCCAAGCACTTGCGATGCTTGCCGCCAAGAAGATGGCTTTTTCATGCACCCTTCAAGAGGGGACTATTTACTTTGAAGGTGTTGAATTACACCCCTTGTGCTTGCAGTTTCGCCAGCGCACTTAATACGTAAATGCGGGGCTGTCAGCTGGAGATCGTCCACCGCGCTTTAAGTTTTTGATTGCTTCAGTTGCGGTGGTGACGGCGATGCCATCTGGACAGAAATAGCCCAAATACAATACGGCGTGCTGGCGATGTCCGGGGCTTTCGGTAATTCGGCTCCAGGACTCATTTCGTGAGCGAACCCATTCTGTGTTGTTACGTAGAACGGCATAACGACGAAGTTCTCGAGTTTCGCAGCGAATGCCCTCGTAGGTTGCGCCACGAACGCCACCACTGCTGAGAACGATGAGACTGTATCGAATGACGCCATCTGTCCCCGTGCTGATGGATGCAGTGTCAACCCAATACTGGTTAGTGTTGGCCACGCCCAAGTAGATAGAGACCAAATTCTGTTCTTGGGGAAGATTTGGGTATTGAACCTGATCTTCTAGCCAGACTTTGGTTTCTTCAAAGTCATCTTTGCGGAAATACTGGGTATTTGGTGCTGCGTTGAGTGAATTAGCGCAGCACATAAACACTAACGCGAATCCCAGTTGCTGCGTAACTCGCTGAAGACTAGAACTAATCATTTGCTCGGGCTTTATAGGGATTCGGGTGGTTGTAACGCGACACAACTTTGTTCAAATGTGTCACTTGAGTTTTGCGTTTCGGTAACGGGTTCCTGGAGGGATGTTTCGTCGTGAGCCAATTCTGAATCTTCAGCATGCTGGCGATCGCCAAATTTTTCTCTGCGTTTGTCGACATCCAAATAACGCACCAGTTCATTTAGGGCTTGTTGATAAACGTTTCGCTTGAATTCAATGACAGAACCGAGTGGAATCCAGTAATCGTGCCAACGCCAAGCATCAAACTCCGGATGCGAACTCGCACGCAACGAAATGTCGGAATCGCGCCCAACCAACCGCAGCAGATACCAAATTTGTTTTTGCCCACGATAGGCTCCTCGCCATTCGCGGCGCACCCACTGTGTGGGAACATCGTATCGCAACCATCCTTTGGTTCGACCAAGAATTTTGACGTGTTCGGGGTTCAGGCCCACTTCTTCGAAGAGTTCGCGGTACATGGCTTGTTCAGGTGATTCCCCGCGATTGATTCCCCCTTGAGGGAATTGCCATGAGTGCTCCCGAATCCGTTTGCCCCAGAAAACTTCATTCTTGGTATTACATAGGATGATGCCGACGTTTGGGCGGTAGCCTTCACGATCCAGCATAATTGACCTGCTAAATTAATAAGTTGCCGGCATTCTTTCACAAGAAGGGTGCGCGTGCAAAAAATGCGCTGTGAGGAAATGTGAGCGAGCGACAGGCGCATGGCAACTTTGCTCAATTTTTCGCAAGAGACCAATTTTTTCTTGACTATTTTTTTTGGGCACCTATAATGGCGGCCTGTTCGAAGCGGCAGTAGCTCAGTTGGTAGAGCGCAACCTTGCCAAGGTTGAGGTCGAGAGTTCGAGACTCTTCTGCCGCTCCATTTAATTTGGGAAAGCTTTGCTTTCCCTTTTTAATTTTTACGGCGCGATAGGAAAGCGGTTATCCAGTGGATTGCAAATCCATCTAGTCCAGTTCGACTCTGGATCGCGCCTCCAGTCCCTTTGATGAATTAGCCCGGCTATTTTGACCGGGCTTTTTGTATTGTAAGGAAAGAAAATGGCGCCAACTAACCGAGTGGCGCCATTCTTGAGGCTTAAAAACTTCAGGTGAAGTTTAGCGGGCTAGGGTAGTCGCGTATTCGGCTACGGCTTGGATTTCCTTATCAGAAAGTTTTGCTGCGATCATGCGCATCATCTTTTCTGGGTCATTTGAGCGTTCTTCAGCACGGAATGCCTTTAGTTGTGTGGCTGTGTAGTCAGTAAATTGGCCGGCAAGTCGCGGATACTGAGCCGGTAAACCGGCACCGTTTGCACCATGGCAGCCAGCACAGGCGGGTACGCCCTTGGCAAAAATGCCTGCGGTCCAGATTTTTTTGCCGAGCGCAGCCATCTCAGGTTCTTGCTGGATAGGTGTAGTAGGTTTTGCAAGTTTTTGGGAGCTAAACCACGCACCAAGGTGCTTCATGTCTTCGTCCGCAACTGCTGCGGCCATGCCAAGCATGATTGGATTGTTGCGCTGACCGTTCTTGAACTGTGTCAGTTGTTTTTGAATATAGGGTCCGCCTTGTCCTGCAAGATGCGGGAAGCTAGGGGCGAAGCTGTTGCCGTCTGCGCCATGACAGCCTGCGCACAACGCAGCAAGCGCTTTTCCTTTTTCGGGATCGGCTTTTGCCGGGGCGTCAGATGCGCTTGCCTGAAAGCTCAGGGTAATACTGGCGGTCAAAAGTGCCAGTGCCGTCTTACGAATCATGTCCAACTCCTTGCATTGAAGGCCAGAAAGTGCCAGATAACAGAATTTTCGAACGGGGTATTCTATACTAAAGCCCTGTTGCTGGTGCGGCCGACTTTGTTTTGGCTATCCTTTTTATATTTGAAAGCGTTTTCCTATGCCTCTGTTTCAACAAGCCACTTTTTTAACCACTGTTGCGCATTTGCGTGATTTACCTGCTGATGCACTCAAAGAGGTGGCCTTTGTAGGGCGGTCAAATGCAGGTAAATCTTCCGCTATCAATACATTGGCAGGTAGAACTCGTTTGGCGTATGTCAGTAAAACGCCTGGCAGAACCCAGCATCTGAATTATTTCACGATTACTGAAAATAAATATTTGGTGGATCTTCCGGGCTATGGCTTTGCAAAAGCGCCAGAAGCCATTCGTAGCCAGTGGGAAGGATTGTTGGCCCCTTATTTGCAAAAACGCGAAGCCCTAGCAGGGTTGGTTTTAATCATGGATTCACGTCGTCCATTGACTGAGCTGGATCAGCGCATGATTGGTTGGATGGCCCCTACTGGGCGTCCTTTACATGTTTTGTTATCAAAGTCAGACAAGCTATCTCGACAGGAAGCTACTCAGACATTGCGCCAAGTTAAGGCGGAATTGGATACGATGGGGAGTAATTTCTCAGTTCAGCTATTTTCCAGCTTGAAAAAAACAGGGGTTGAAGAAGCGGAAGCCGTTTTGTCTGGTTGGCTTGAAATGCCGCTTAAATCAGTAAAAAAATGCCCCGACGCTGAGATCGGGGCAAATAAGCCTTAGC
>JBEGTT010000133.1:0-4280 GCA_041179245.1 Pseudomonadota bacterium | reverse complement strand
CAACGAACTCCTGCCGCATCTCTGGCAACCAAAAAACAACGCATAAACAAAATCAATACGGGATTGCCGGGTGCTTACGCTAGTATTGCTAGGCAGCAAAGTAAAAACGCAAACTTGGCCTAATCGTAGCCAAGCATTCTGCGGCGGAACCTTCTTGCATTACCGCGTGCCGATAACCCACGTAATACAGCGACCAAATACCTAAACAGCGTGGCTGAATGTCTTCAAGGCCAGCTTCCTGCATCCAGCCTACGATTGGCTTGATGAGTTCAAACACCTGTTCGATCACTTTTCGTTCGTAGTCCGCAGACCACAACCAGCCAAAAGCAGCACCCACAGAGCGAATAGGCAAATGCTGAATATCTGACACATAGAGTGCTTCAAGGTAAGAGCAGGTGCGCTCAAAAGGCGTATTCCCGATCACGCGCGCGCGCAGTTCCGGGACTCGATCAATCTGCTCCTGATTCAAGCGAAGAATCAGTTCCGCCAGAATGTCTGATTTGCTCAGTTTGAGCCGATAGATTTGTGTCGGATGCTTACCCAGTTGCTTGGCAATATCCCGCATGCCGACCGCCTCGTAACCATCAGCCATGAACAACGCCTGTGCTGCATTGAGAACTTCTTTACTTAAATCAAAAGCCATTTTCTTTGCCATTGCGAAGTAGTCTAGATTCCTTCATCCAACAATGTAAACATGTTAACATTTAGCCCATATTGACAACATGATCCCGATCTAGGCCTGCCTATGAATTACAAACACGACATCGACTGGATTATGCTTGGCCATCAGTTCAAAACGTGCAGGGAAGAAAAAGGCATGACCGCAGAATTTGTATCGGATCGACTATCACTAACGCAAAATCAGATTCACGCACTTGAAATGGGCCAAACAAGATTGTTTCCCGGCCGGCAAACTAGGCTATGGTGCGCAAAACAATACGCCGCCTTGCTTTCGATAGAATTTACAACAACCTAGGCAGAGTGGCTATTTTATCCCAAAAAACTAGGGTTAAACTGCTCTGACGCAACACCAAAAAGAAACCTTCATGAGAAATAAGCGAATCCTGATTGTCGATGATAGCGCCTCGATAAGAAGTGTAATCACTGAACTTGTTAAAAGCGAAGGTTTAGATGCCATTTCAGTCAGTTCAGGAATGAGCGGATTGGCTTACCTTAAGACCAATACAGTAGATCTTGTTTTGTCTGACTGGAATATGCCTTGCATGAATGGAGCGGAGTTTGTTCGTGCTATCCGCGCGACCAACCGCACACTTCCCATCGTCATGGTGACGGCTCAAAAAGAAAAAAGCATCGTGCTTGAAATGATGGAAATTGGCGTCAACGGCTACCTGATCAAACCGTTTAAGCCTGACACATTAGTCCAAGTAATGAAAAAAGCGCTTCGCACGCTAAGTCCTGAATGACGCCAGTGACTGTTGTAGCTGCTCGGAGAATCGGCTCATTTGTTCCGCATTCCCCTGAATTTGATTCGCCACAGAAGCATTTTCCTCGGCCATCCGCGCTAGATTCTCTGATTGAGATGCCACACCGTTAATGGCACTTCGCTGCTCTTGGATAGCAGAGGCAATTTGCTCAACACTTTGCGTTGCCGTTTGCACCCCTGCAATTGCATTATCCAAGGAATTAGACACTTCCTGACTCTTAGCTGCGGTAGCCGACAATCGGAGATGGCCTTCAGCAATGGTGCGTTCTACTTCGATGGTGCCTTGCTCAAGTTGATGCGTGACAAGATCGATTTCATTCGCCGATTTGGCGGATTTTTCGGCAAGCTTCCTCACCTCATCGGCCACCACGGCGAAACCACGCCCCTGCTCCCCAGCACGAGCGGCCTCAATTGCCGCATTCAATGCAAGCAGGTTGGTTTGCTCAGCGATTTCTTTAACTTGCTGAGTCAGCCCAGCAATTTCCCTAGCACTTTCAACAAACTTAGCCACCACGGTCGTCGTGGCGGCCAAATCCCCATCAATGCCGTGAACATCGCCAAGCAGTCTTTGCACAACCTCTCGGCTAAACTCAACGTTCTCACGGGCCTTACCCGCCTCATCGGCTACTTGCACTGAGTTGCCCGCAATCTGTTCAATGCTGGTCAACATTTCCTCCATCGCAGCAGCCAGATTAACGGCCGTATCACTGGCACGGTCCGCACTATCTCTCACTTCGACGGTAGCCATCCTAAGCTCGGATGTCCCCGTATGCACGGCAGTAGAAGAAGACTTGGCCGTTCCAATTACCGACACCAATTGCTTTCGCAAGGTTTCAATACCAGAAGCCAGTTGCCCAATTTCACCCAGCACATCAACACGAATGCTTTGTGCAAGATTACCGCTGGTCAGCACATCCAGCTCCCGAACCAGTACAGCGGCAGGAGACACGATCTGTTTCTGAATCAGGGACATGAAGACAGCAAGCCCAATCAGGATACCCACGACGATGGCGACAGTCGCCACGATCAAGCTGGTCTGTGCTGCATTGTCGGCAGACTTTGCAGCCACTTCCGCAATGGCATCAATGCGTTCAACCGCTTTATCGAGCAACTGCGTCGGTAGTCTGTCTATCCCAGACACCGCCTTGTCACCCACAAAAGCATCCCCGCCAGCCTCCTTAAACGCCACCAAGCCTTTGCGATACCCCTCACCGAGCTGTTTATGCGCAGCCACAAAATCCGTCAGCAGCTTTTTGGCCTCTGCATCGTCAAGCAACGACGCTAAAGCACTGGCCTCAGTGGCGACAGCCTTTTCTTCTTTTTCAAATCCCTTCCAGTATTTATCTAGTTTTTCTGGATCTTTTCCCCGTAGCAGAACGTTTTTCCATTCCTGAACTTGGATTTTGAAATGGGTTTCAGTTCTGAGTACGCCTGACTGCGCCAACTCCAACGTTGAAACTTCTGTTCTGTATTTGCTTAACGCGCCCAGCAAGCCGTAAATACCGATGCCACCACCCACAATGACCAGCCCCAATGAAAACAGGAATGCGGTCAAGATTTTTGAACGTATCGATGTCATAGGCATTGCAGACTTTCCGTAGTTAGGTTTGATTAATATAGCACCGGGACGAATTATGACAGAATTATTACAGCAGCCAATTTACCATCCCCCCGCGAATCATGTACTCACAGATAATCGTATTGATGCTGTTGGTGCTGTTCATGCTTGACAACACTCCTTCCCCATTCGCACAATCGCCGATCATTCAAACCAGCCACTGGAGATTCTTCAATGCCATTCAAGCCCAACGCGTCCTCCCTGATTGCCATTGCCGCAGCCATTGCTGTCCTTGGATGCGGACAAGAACCTCCACCACCGCCCGCACCGGTAGCACCACCGCCTAAACCTGAAATCACCGTGAAAATTGGCCACATTGCTCCAATGACCGGTGGTCAAGCGCATTTGGGTGCCGACAACCGTAACGGTGCCATGCTGGCGATTGATGAAATCAACGCCTCTCGCCCTGAAATTGGTGGTGCACTCGTGACCTTCCAGTTGCTGGCAGAAGACGATCAGGCTGATCCAAAACAAGGCACCGTGGTGGCACAAAAATTGGTGGATGAAAAAGTCGCGGGCATTATTGGCCATTTGAATTCCGGCACTACCGTTCCTGCCTCCAAGATTTATTTTGACGCGGGCATTCCTCAGATTTCCGGCTCGGCAACCACCCCGACTTACACCGCTCAAGGTTTTGCTACGGCGTTCCGTGTGATGGCGAATGATATTCAGCAAGGCAAGGCACTCGGTGAGTTTGCCGCCAAACAAGGTTTCAAATCCGTCGCGCTGATTGATGACCGCACCGCTTACGGCCAAGGCATCACCGACGAATTCAAGAAAGCCGCTGAAGCTGCCGGCCTCAAGATCGTTGCCAGTGAATTCACCACCGACAAAGCCACCGACTTCAAAGCGATTCTGACCAAGATCAAATCCAAGAAGCCTGACCTCGTGTTTTTTGGCGGCATGGATAGCCAAGGTGGACCGCTGGTCAAGCAAATGAAAGAGCTGGGTATCAAATCAGCCCTGTTGGGTGGTGATGGTATTTGTACGCCAGAGTTTGCCAAGTTAGCCGGCGCGGCCGCCGAAGGTCAGCTCTGTTCTTTACCCGGCATGCCGCTCGACAAGCTGGCGAAAGGCCCGGCTTTCCTCGAAAAGTTCACCAAGAAATTTGGCACTGGCGTTCAGCTTTACGCACCGTATGTTTACGACGCGGTGATGGTCATGGTTGATTCGATGAAACGTGCCGACTCAGTTGAACCCACCAAGTATTTGGCACAA
>JBEGTT010000132.1:0-11848 GCA_041179245.1 Pseudomonadota bacterium | reverse complement strand
ATTGTGAAGGGCGGCGAAATTTGGTTGATCGGTTCGCACATTACCCCGCTACCAACGGCGTCAACCCATATTTATCCTGAACCCACCCGTACCCGAAAATTATTACTGCACGCACACCAGATCAGTAAATTGATCGGCAAAGTTGAGCGCGCAGGCTACACCCTTATGCCGCTGAATCTGCATTACAACAAGGGGCGAATTAAGGTTGAAATCGGGCTAGCCAAAGGGAAGAAACAACACGACAAGCGGGACGTTGAGCGGGAAAAAGACTGGAATCGTGAAAAGGACCGCCTGATGAAGGCGGCCCCAAGACGGAATGCTGATTAAGCTTAGATTGGATCAGACTAAATCAGGCAAGGCGATTTTGTTGTCTGTGCTGAACTGATAGTCCTTGAAAATGTGTTCCGTAGACAAAGACTGATAACTGCCATCCGCTAGCTTGTTGCTAGTGTCTTTCAGGCGGTAGGTGTAGTGGCCACAGGTCCATAGGTCAAAATTACGCATGTGCGTACAAAGGCAGGTTTTGTCCAAGACCGTAACGCGTCGAGCACCGGGGTGCGCTTCAATTTCCCGGTTGTAGGCAGCCACATAAGAGCACTTGCCGTTCGCGTCCAGAATATAGCCGTAGGCCTCACAGTTGGGGCGAATACCATTGCCAATGGCTGGGCTACCCTTGAGCATCCGCATCGGATAACCGGTTGGGGAAATTAGGTTAACTTCGATGTCATCCTCTGACGCCTTGAAGTATTCCTGACGTGCACTTTCGGGAAGTCCGCATTCGTTGGCCACGGTAAAACGAGTCGCTACTTGAATGGCACCTGCGCCGGCTTCAAGGAAATTGACCGCATCCGTACCGGTAAAAATACCGCCAGCGGGAATCAAGGGAATATCAAGCTGTTCCGCTTTTAACCAAGTCTGAATTTCAGCCACGATAGTCGCCAAATCAAATTCAGCCCAATCCATACCAAAACCCAAATGACCACCGGCCAGCGGGCCTTCTACAACCACGTAATCAGGCAAACGGTTGGTTCGCGCCGTTTTCTTAATGAATAACTGCAAGGCGCGGAGTGAGGACACGATAATCCCCAGCTTGGCATCGCGAAACCGAGGGTGATCTTCAATCAGGGCAAAAGAACCTAAATGGAGACCAGCGGCAAGGGTAATGCCATCAATGCCAGCATCTAGTGCAGCACGCATGCGAACCCGCAAGGTGTCCTTCGGGGCATTCATGGTCAGCTTTTCCATACAGTTGACGAAGACCATACCGTCACCACGTTTGGCTTCCATGGTTTTGCCAACATGCAGTTTGGTGGCTTCTTCAACCAGCCCCAAGTCAAAAAGCACGACTGACTTATCTTGGTTATGGACGTTAAATTTGTATTTTTGCAGCTTATTTTTGATGAACTTGGTATCAAATCGACGATCTGCAACCGTTTTAATCATCGCATCTGAAATGTGCCCAACACCACCTAAACGAGCGGCTTCCAGTGCTAACTCAGCGGTTGAAATGTCGACACCCATGCCACCAATCATGATGGGCACTAGCTCATGCTTACCAAGCTTCAAACGGAAGTCATCAACACGCTTCATGGGGTTCCTTTAATTTTTTGTCTTTGAGTGTGGGGCTTTATTAAAAGCTAATTTTTCTTAAACGTGTTCATTATCGCCCAATGTGACAAAAATCGGTGAAGGTGGAAATCTTAAGAGATAAGGATTTGTATCAAACCTCTAGGTAGGGAACAGAAATGGTGAACGTACTTCCGTGATTTTCCTCTGATTGCACAGAAATCATTCCTCCCATCAGTTCCAGATTTTGCTTGCAGATAATCAGCCCCAAGCCAGTGCCTTCAAAGCGACGAGTAATAAAGTCGTCACCTTGGTAAAACGGGGAAAAAAGTTGTTGGGTAATTTCGTTAGACATCCCAATCCCGCTGTCTTGTATCGAAATTTGAATGCTAGGTTGACCTTCGTGGTCACAAGATTTAGAGGAAAGTATGATCTGCCCCGCTGGCGTGAATTTCACGGCATTGGACAATAAATTGATGAGAACAATGCGGAGTTTGCTGCTATCGGCTGAAATAAATTTGGGTAGGGTCAAGTCCAGCTCAAGCACAAAATCCAAGCCCTTTAGCTTAATTTCCGGTGCAAATAGTTCAGCGAGTGATTTCAGTAAGGTGGCCGGGCAGAAATACGATGCCATTGCGATGGCATCCCCGTTTTCCAAATCGGAGTATTCAAGAATCTGGTTGATAACGCCCATTAATGCCGTGGCACTTTGGCGAATGGTTTGGGCGTATTCGGTCTGCTCTGAATCCAGGTGCCCCATCAGCAATAAATCAGTCATGCCGAGAACGCCGTTCAGCGGAGTACGCAATTCGTGGCTCATATTTGCCAGAAATTGGCTTTTGGCTCGATTTGCAGAGGCCTCCGCTTGTGCGGCTTCTTTCAGCTGGATTTCGGCGGCTTTGCGTTCAGTAATATCAAATAATGTGCCCGTGGTACCAATGGGTTTACCTTCTCGGTCACGCGTCATGCGGGCAAATAGTTCGACCCAGCATGATTCACCATCAGACTGACGGTAGCGGATTTCTGCCTTAAATTCAGTTAGTTCATCATTCATCAACTGGTTCAAACGCGCTACATAACAAGCTTGGTCGTCTGGGTGAATGAAGTTGACGTTACGTTCACCAATGGAAGTTTCAACTGGGTATCCGGTGATGGTTTCCCAAGCCGGATTCAGGAAAGACAATTGACCGTGAGCGTCGGTTTGATAGATCACCTCGCGGATCGTATTAACCACTGAGCGATATTGTTCTTCTGACATCCGCCAAGCGTCTTCCAGCACTTCAATGCCTAACAACTCCAAGATTCGATGCTGGCTAATGACCCCGGCAACGTCACCATCACGACTGACCACGACCGTATGGCGGATGTGTTTCTGGGTCATCATGGCAATGGTTTCAGTGACCGACGCATCAGCCATCACCGTTAAAACGGGTGAGGTCATCACCTGTTCAAGGCGTATTTCTGCCGGATTAGTGTGTTTCGCCAGCAGCGTTGGAATGTCCCGCTCCGTAATAATTCCGATCGGCTTGTTGTTCTCCACCACGATGATGTAATCCCATTTTTCAAGAATCATCCTATCCAGCGCGTGGCTCAACGTGTCATTAGGTGCGAGGCTGAGGATGTCGCGGTCCATCGTCGCGCTCATATTCTGAATTTTGTGGAAAACATCCCGCCCTAGATGGTTCCTAAAGTCCGTTTCGCTGGTGATTCCAACCACATTGTCTTCGTTATCCGTGACGACGAGATGGCGAACGCCTTTGCGACGAAGCAAGGAGTAGGCGGCGCGAAAGTCTAAATTTGAGCGAACGGTGAGTACGGGACTACTCATCACCGTACTCACAGGAACCTCAAGGTCGGTGTTTGAATGAAGCACTTTGACCATGTCGCGCTCGGTCAGAATACCCACCGGGTGTCGGTTGTCTGTAACAATAAGGCAAGAAATTCGCTGCTCAGACATGAGCTTGACGGCGGTGTTCAAGCTCTCGTTAGGGGCAATGGTTTGAATTTTAGGACTCATGATGTCTGCAATACGCAGATCAGCTGTCGCAACGACGGAATGTTCCATAAATGCCAACTATCGATGAAAATTGGTAATTTATAGTTATTTTTTACTTTTAGCAATTAATCCGGCTCAAATCTCGATGCGACACTCTCTGATGCCGCATTGCTACGTTCTATTCCCGATAAAATTCACGGTCACGGTCACACAAAACATTCAACAGCAAATTTCTGACAGGAGTGTGTATGAACATCGGATTTATTGGTTTGGGACTAATGGGGCGCCCGATGGCGCTTAATCTGCTAAAAGCCGGATTTAAGGTGACGGTTTGGGCTCGTCGGGTGGAGTCAATGCAAGTTTTGTTGGCCGCCGGTGCAACGTCTGCGGCCAACCCTGCAGAATTGGCGAGCCAGGTTGATTTGGTGGTTTCAATGGTGGCAGATGCACCAGATGTGGCCGAGGTGATGTTGGGTGAGCATGGGGTTGCTTGTCACCCACGTCCTGGATTGGTGGCAATAGACATGAGTACGATTTCCCCTGTAGCAGCGAAGGATATTGGCGAAAAACTGTCAGCGCTGGGTATCCATTTTCTGGATGCCCCCGTTTCGGGTGGAGAAATCGGGGCCATTGCGGGAACCTTGTCGATCATGGTGGGTGGATCACCTGACGCTTTCTCTAAGGCCAAACCAGCGTTTGAGGCAATGGGCAAGAATGTGGTTCATGTGGGCGAAAGCGGTGCTGGGCAGGTAGCTAAAGCCTGTAATCAGATCGTGACGGGTATGGGGGTGCTGGCGGTTGCCGAAGCCTTCACCTTGGCCAAGCGTTCCGGGGTTGATGTAGCCAAGGTTCGTGAAGCGTTAATGGGTGGATCAGCCGGCTCTAAAATTCTGGAAAACCACGGTCAGCGCATGCTAGATCGCAATTTCAATCCCGGGTTTAAATCCTGGATGCACCAGAAGGATATGAATATCGTCCTGCAAAGCGCCCATCAGATGGGGGTGATGTTGCCCGGAACGGCCGCAACAGCGCAGATGTTTAATGCCATGCAGGGAAGTGGCATGGCAGAAGAAGACTCGATTGCGGTACTTAAACTGCTGGAGCAATTGGCTGGCATTTGATCGGCGTAATCAAAAATTTAGCGCATAAAAAAACGCCCCAGAATTTCCTGGGGCGCTGCGCCAAAGTTTGGCAAAGCTACCGTAGAACGGTGGGGGCTAAATCATCCCCAGCGTCCTCGGTAGCCACAGGGAAATCACAGGAACGTACGTTACAACAATCAGGAAAATCAGCATGGTGAGTAGCCATGGCCACACAGCAATGGTCAGCTCGGTAATACCCATCTTGGTAATCCCCGACGCGACATAGAGATTCAGCCCCACCGGCGGATGGCACATACCCACCTCCATATTCACCGTCATCATGATGCCGAAGTGCACGGGGTCAATGCCGAGCTTAATTGCCACCGGGAACAGAATCGGGGCAAAAATCAGCACGATAGAGGATGGCTCCATGAAGTTGCCCGCTACCAACAGCAGCACATTCACCGCCAGCAGGAAGGCAATCATGCCGAAGCCCATGTCCAACATCCATGCGGCCAGTGCTTGTGGAATGTTTTCGTTGGTCATCACGAAGCTGAACAACATGGCATTGGTGATGATGTACAGCAACATCGCCGCCATATTGGCCGAGTCAAGCAACACTTTTCTGACCTGAGACAGCTTTAGGTCCTTGTAGACAAAAACTGCTATCACGAAGGCATACACCGCACTCATCGCCGCCGCTTCAGTAGGGGTAAACATGCCGGAGTAAATCCCCCCCATCACCACGATGATTAACATCAGGCCCCATACCGCTTTACGGAAAGCCTGCCAGCGCATGGCCCACGAGGCTTTAGGTTGACGTGGATAGTTAAATTTCTTGGCACGATGCCACGTCGTGTAACCCAACATGAACGCCAGCATCAGACCAGGAATAACCCCTGCCATGAACAAAGCCCCGACAGACGTATTGGTTGCCACGGAATACATCACCATGACCAACGAAGGCGGAATCAAAATACCCAATGCGCCAGAAGTGGTAATAATCCCTGCCCCGAAACGGTTGGGGAAACCCGCTTTAACCATGGCGGGCAACAAAATCGAACCAATCGCCACAACCGTTGCAGGTGACGAACCTGAAATTGCCGCAAACAACGCACAAGCCAATACGCCAGCCAAACCAAGGCCACCGTACCAGTGCCCTACCATTGAGGTGGCAAACACAATCATTCGTTTGGCAACCCCGCCATGCGTTAGGAAGTTGCCGGCCAGAATAAAGAACGGAATCGCCATGATTTCGAACTTCTCAATGCCGGTAAATAACTTCAGGGCAACGGATTCAATAGGGACTTGAGTGAGCGTAAATAGGAAGGTTAAAACGGTCAGGCCGAGGGAAATTGAAATCGGCATGCCAGTGAGCATCAGGACCAGCAAAAGCCCAAAAATGATCATTGCGCTCATGATTTTTGGCTCCGGTTAGAGGATGTAGACTTTTCTGCATCAAGATGCACTGCATGTTTGTCTCCGTCACTGTGAGCTAACTCTTCAGCGATAACGATGGCCTCGCCTACGCTGAGAACATCTTCATCATCTAAACCATCCACATGACCGTGATCGTGGCGAGGCAGTTCTCCTGTTTTAATAAATGAAGCGGTCACCTGCAAAAACCGGAAGCACATCAGTGATGAGCCTAGCGGAATAGCGGAATACACCATCCAAGTCGGCCATTCCAAATCTGGGGTGGTCGGGCCCTCGTAAAGATCAGGGTTTTCAAAACCAAATAGGTTGCTGAAAAAATAATGCGCCCCATTGTCCCAGACGAAAGTGCCACCCAGCGTTCCCACAATCCCGGTAAACAAAGCCCCTGACAGCAAACCAAAAATCACAAACTTATTACGATTGGGCGTATCTAGGCGGTTAATCACCACATCAACCCCAACGTGGATGCCTGTGCGCACACCGTAGGCAGCACCGAATTTCGCCATCCACACAAACATGATGATGCACAGCTCTTGTGCCCACCCAAAGTTTAGCGTGAGTAACCAGTCCTGCAAGCCCGGAATAACGTCAACCCCGGTGAAATATCGGTGCAAAACACTGACAAAAATAATGCTGGTCGCCCCTGCCATCAGCAGGGTAATCAGCCACTCTTCCAAATGATCAAGAATTCTCATAGGTATCTCCCCTCTAATGGTGCTTATCGCCCAGTAAAGCCGGTGTCTTTGTAAATGGCTTGCAGCAAATCCTTGCCAATCCGGCTTTCCATTTTTTGATGAACGGGCAGCAATGCCGCACGGAAGGCGGCCTTTTCTTCTTTAGTTGGCAAATAAACTTGTGTTTTGCCGCTCTTCTTGACCGACTCTAGGTCTTCATCATTCTTAACCTTGGCAATCTGATTGGCGTAACGGGTAGATTTTTCCATCGCCACTTCCAATTGCCCACGAATGTCGGCGGGAAGGCCATCCCAGAATTTCTTGTTAACAATCACCGCATAACCCAAATAACCATGCTCGGTAATCGTTAGGTGCTTCTGAACTTCGTGCATCTTCTGGGTGTAAAGGTTAGAAATCGGGTTTTCTGTGCCATCAACCACGCCCGTTTGCAGGGCTTGGTAAACCTCAGAGAAGGCCATGACTTGTGGCAACGCGCCCAAACTACGAATTTCTTCTTCCAACACCTTCGACGATTGAATACGTAATTTTTTACCCTTCAAGTCTGCCGGTGTTTTGATCGGGGTATTGGCAGAAAATGATTTAAAACCGTTATCCCAATAAGCCAAACCTTTAATACCTTTAGGCTCCAATTTTTTCAGTAGCTGAGCGCCTACTGGGCCAAGGGTGATTTTGCGAAGCGAATCGTAGCCATCAAAAATGTAGGGCAAATCAAATGCTTCAAACTCTTTGACACCGAGTGGGCCAAACTTTGCTAAAGAAGGCGCAAGCATTTGTACTGCACCTAATTGCAGCGCCTCCATTTCTTCCTTGTCTTTGTATAACTGGCTGTTTGGATAAACCTCAACCTTGACCTTGCCTTTGGTCGCATCAGCGACTTCTTTGGCAAACATTTCAGCCGCTTTGCCCTTGGGCGTATCGGCGGCAACGACGTGGCTAAACTTAATCACGATGGGCTGCTGGGCATTGGCGGTTACGCTGAAAACGCAAGCTAAGAGGCCGATCATCAATCCTGAAAGTTTCATGTTGAGTCCCCATTCTAGTTTTTGATAACTTCAGTATCTGATGATTGAGTTTGTCGCGATATTGTGGAAATCCACAATAAACGACAATTCCTTTTCCCTAAATCGACTGCGGTAATATTCGGCCCTATGTTTGAGCGCATCTCTAAATACCTTCGGGCACCGTTTTACCTCTGGTTGCCAAAACTCTCAGTTGCCCTATTGGTGCTGGCGGTACTGAGCTTATTGTGGGTTCTGCACCTCAATGAACAGGAAGAGCAACGCAATACCTTGATTAGTGATGTGTTGTGGCTAGAGCAAAATCTGCGTTTTCAGTTAAATGGGACAGTGGAGCAGTTAGACCAGCTGGTGCAGGATTTGGCACACCAGCGAAAACCGGCTGATCGCCAGCGGCTGCTGAGCCTGCGGAGCGCTCATTTGTTGAAGAATCGCCCCGAGCTTTCCCAGCTTCATCTGATGGGGCCAGGAGAATATGGGGCCTCCTCTGATCCGTTTTTGTTGCCCGATGAGCAACGGTCTCAACTGAAAAGCGCACTGACGATTGCCAGCCATTTACATCGCCCTCAATTTACAGAGCCATTTATTACGTCTGAGCACAAACCTATCGTTTTGTTGGGGATTGGCGCTGGCGGCGTTCGCGGTGAGGATATTCAACTGGTAGCTAGCCTCAGCTTAGAGGCACTACTTCAAGATGCCGTGCCTTGGTGGTTTGCCCAGAAGTATCAGGTTCGTTTGGTCAATGATGCCGGATTAGAGTTCGCTCGAAAGTCCAATGTAGATCCGGGTAACACGCCGGGGGCTTCGTATGACCTTGTTTTAGACACTCCCGGTTATGGGCTGAGATTGTCAGTCACGGCCTACCAGAGCGGCAGTAATACAGAGCAACGGGTGCTGGCTATCGCCATCATCCTGCTGTCAATCAGTGTATTTATCAGTTTGTGGGTGATTCGCCATCAAATGCGCCGTCGGCAAAATACCGAAGAGGCGTTACGGGCCGAGTATGCCTTCCGAGAATCTATGGAAAATTCGTTGACGGTTGGAATGCGTGCTCGGGACTTGAATGGTCGGATGATTTACGTGAATCCTGCATTTTGCCGAATGACCGGATTCAGTAAAGAAGCGTTAATTGGATGTATGCCGCCCATGCCTTATTGGTTAGCAGATCACATGGAGGCAACCTATACCCTCCATTGGGCTGTGTTATCAGGACAGGCCCCGCAAGATGGTTTCGAGATTGAGCTGGGGCGTAAAAATGGCGAGGTATTCCGGGCGTTAATTTATGAAGCCCCGCTCATTGATGGCAAAGGACAGCACATTGGCTGGATGGGTTCCGTACTTGATGTCACCGAGCGTCACAAAGCTCAGGAACTGGCCAACCAGCAAATGGAAAAATTGCAGGCTACTTCGCGTTTAGTGACGATGGGCGAAATGGCGTCTACGCTGGCACATGAACTGAACCAGCCACTGGCGGCGATTACCAGTTATAACAGTGGTTGTTTGAATGTGTTGCCTGACGAAGGCGTCGTTTCCAACGAAACGATCCTCAAGGTCAAGGGCGCGTTGGAGAAACTTGGCCTTCAGGCCCAGCGAGCGGGCCGCATCATTCGTCGTGTACATGATTTTGTGAAAAAGCGTGAACCCCAACGGGCACCTTGTTCCCTACCGGAAATTATCGAGGACACACTCGGTTTTAGTGAGGCACAGGCAAGAAACTACGAAGTCACGATTGAATCCCGGGTGCCTACCGAAGTGCCGCTGATTGATGCGGACAAGGTGATGGTGGAGCAGGTTTTGGTCAACCTGATTCGCAATGGTTTGGAAGCCATGACGCAGACCCCGGTTGCTGACCGTCAATTGGTAGTCAGCGTGGATATTGGCGAGAAATACGTGACGGTTCGTGTTCGTGATACCGGTGTCGGTATTGCTGACGAGGTCATGGCTAAATTGTTTACCGCGTTCTTCACCACCAAGCTGGATGGATTAGGCATCGGCTTGTCCATTTGCCGTTCGATTATTGAGTTCCACCAAGGACAGCTTTGGGTTGAAAAACCAGATATCGGCCAAGGAACAGTTTTTGGGTTCACCCTGCCGTTGATTCAAGGGAGCGAAAGTAAGTGATGAGTCCCTGTGTTCACCTGATTGACGACGATGAGGCTATTCGGGATGCCTTGAGCTGGCTTTTTCAGTCACGCCAAATCGTCGTTCAAAGCTATGCCAGCGCAGAAGATTTTTTGGCCCAGTTTGTCACCCAGCAGCATTTTCGGGGGTGTTTGCTGGTGGATATCCGTATGCCCGGCTTGGGCGGATTAGGGTTATTTGATGAACTCATCAACCGACGTTGTCCTTTGCCTATTTTATTTTTGACCGGGCATGGCGATGTGCCGATGGCGGTTGGTGCGCTAAAAAAAGGGGCTTGGGATTTTCTTGAAAAACCTTTTAACGACAACGAACTGGTTGATCGGGTGATTGCCGCATTGGCTCACGATGCCAAACGTTTTGCGGTTGCCGCATCGCTGGATGATTTCGCGATGCGGAAGCAAAGTCTGACCGCGCGGGAACTACAAGTCATGGAGCATATTTTAGCTGGAATGCTGAACAAATTGATTGCCGAAGAGTTGCAGATCAGCATGCGAACAGTTGAGGTTCATCGGGCCAAGGTTTTTGAAAAAATGGGTGTCAAGACAGCAGGCGAGTTGGCGGGAGTACTCAGTGGAAACAAATAAGGCTAAGCGGATTGTTCTGGCTCCGATGGATGGTTTGGCAGATGCCGTACTGCGGGATGTGTTGACCCGCTGTGGGCAATATGATTTTTGTGTGACGGAATTTGTCCGCATTACCGACTCTCTATTACCCAGTCGGATGTTCAAAAAATCCGGGCCAGAACTGGATCATGGGTGTAAAACCTTTGCGGGAACCCCGGTTCGGGTTCAGTTACTCGGTAGTGATCCAGAGCGATTGGCCCAAAACGCAGCCCGTCTGGCTAGCCTTAATCCTGCTGGGATTGACCTGAATTTTGGTTGCCCTGCCCCGACCGTTAATCGCCATCGGGGGGGCGCAGCGTTGCTCGAAGAACCCGAACTACTGCATCGGATTGCCTCGGCTGTGCGCCAGTCAGTGCCGGCACATATATCCTTTACCGCCAAAATGCGCTTAGGGCTAAAAGACACCGCGTTAACCCTAGATTGTGCGCGGGCCTTAGCTGAGGGCGGTATTGATGAACTGACGGTGCATGCGCGAACAAAGCTGGAAATGTATAACCCGCCAGCACATTGGCACTGGATTGGCAGAATTGCCGATGTGCTAACGATTCCGGTGATTGCCAATGGCGAAATCTGGACGATGAATGACTATCAGCAGTGCTTGGCAGAGTCTGGCGTACCAGATGTGATGCTGGGCCGTGGCGCTGTTTGTGATCCCTTTTTATCCAATCGATTGCGTGGCCTTCCTGTTGGGGGCTGGGATGATCTGAAACCCTTGATTGGCCATTTTTGGAGCCGAGTTATCCAAACAGTTGTGCCGAAACACGCACCTGGGCGACTCAAAAACTGGCTGAATTATTTGCAAAGAACATTCCCAGAAGCGCAGGAACTTCGCCATGTCATTCGCCCGTTAACCACCATAGAAGCCGTGAGTCATTGTTTAACGCTTAATGGAATCGATAGCCTTCATGGCTGATGCTGAAAACCCTTGTTTATCCTGTGGCGCTTGTTGTGCCGCATATCGGGTGGATTTCCATCCAGCAGAACTAGCTGGTGGTGAGTTTGCTTGGGGCGAAGGGGTGTCACCTGAAATCGTCGTTAGGCTGGCACCTAATCTGGTGAGGATGTTGGGAACTGATTTGGCAGAACCGCGTTGCATTGCGCTGCTTGGGGAAATTGGTGAATCCGTCATTTGCGTTATTCATCCCGAACGCCCCTCTCCCTGCCGGGAGTTTGAGACTTGCCATGATGCCTGCGCCAAAGCACGAGCCAGGCACCACCTCCGCCCTGCGCACTAGTTTTACGTCTACTTTTTCCGTTAGCGTTGAAGTGAGTTGGTGCGACGATTTGTCGC
>JBEGTT010000131.1:0-10778 GCA_041179245.1 Pseudomonadota bacterium | reverse complement strand
AATGCCCATTGCTCAGAAAGTGGTAACCCCCACGCCAGTGAAAGCATTGCGTGTGGATCGTAGTCATATCTGGAACTCGGATAACCGGGGTTGTAAGCGCCGGAAGAGGCTGTGGGCTGATTGCTTTCCAGTAGCATCAGCAGACTAATATTCAGATAACCGGGAACGTCGATCATCAGGGTCGGGCCAGCGACCAACATGCGCTTCTTCGAGTTATACCCGGCATCCTCTTTGGTATTCCAGTCAAACCCCAGTGTTAACCCTAGGCCTTTGAGCGGGCCAGCAGACATATCTACGCCCCGCAATTTGCCAATATCCAAGGTGTGCCGGTACACCACATAGGCCTCTCTAGCCCCATCGTCACAGGTAAAACAAGCCGGGTCTTTGTGGTCGGAAAACAAAAAATCCGCATTCAAGAAATTTTGACCATACGCATATCCATTCGCGTACGTCACTGAGAAGATATTTTTGGAAATTTTCTGTGAGTTATAGGGCTCGCTAAATTGGGTTCCGTGACTCCAGCCTATGGCTGTGTCGCTCCATTCAGCCGCATGGGCTTGAACGGATATTCCAATAACTAAGAGCGAAGCAAGTCGTTTCAGTACATTTGACATGAGTATCCAGCGAAAAATTTTGGGAAATAGTCTAACAAGATTTGGCTAATGCGAAGCGCCTATCTACGCTGGTGCCACCCAAGCAACCGTTAGTTCACCTAAAATGACTAATTCGTTCGATTTACGGATAACGTTAAAAACAAAATGCTTTCAGAACCAAGCGCCTTTTCGCTCGACTTAGCAAAACCAGTCCTATTTTTGGATTTTGATGGAGTGCTTCATCGAGCGGATGAACCCTCCATCGGGGGGAATGGCGAATATATCTGGAGAGAAAGCCATTTCTGCTGGAAAGGGCACTTGGAAGATTTGCTTAAGGCGTATCCGAATGTTGGGATTGTGCTGAGTACCGATTGGCGTCAGTACCACGACATTGAATTTTTGCAAGAATTGCTGGGGCCGGCTTTGGGGGAACGTTTGTTAGGTGTGATGCCCATCGTCCAAAACGGTAACCGCGCTGAGGCCATTAAAATCGAGGCTTCACGCTTGCGAATTGCTCACTGGATCGGGCTTGATGACCATTCAAGTGTTTTCGATGCTCGCGATAACGGCGATCACCGATTTGTCTCCTGCCACCCCGCGCGTGGTTTGGAATGCAGTGAAATACGTGCGGAGCTTGATGTAAAGCTTCGTCGGCTTGAACAGCTTTCTTCCGATCAAGAAAAATAGGAGGCAGCGATGAAAGGAACATCATCAGGGCTTATTCCAGACTGCGTACCGCCACATCCGCTGCTGGAGGGTCGGTGCGAAATTGGTCGCGGTGAATATACGATTGTGCTCGAAGGAGATACGGTCGAAGGCGTAGAGCGAGTGTACAAACTGATCACGGACCCTACTGATTACGCATTCTATACGGCGGAAGATCGCCCGACGGGCACGCATTTCCCTCGTGTTTTTGCCGACCACGGCACAATTGGGCGATGTAGCCGCGGTTTCCCAATCCACCTCATTGAGGTTGAGCGTCTTTACCCCCTTTCATCCGCCAGCGAAGCTGCTGATGTCGCCACTCGAATTTCTTCGTCGTACTACGAGGCGTGCATCCTTTGGCGCAATTTTGCTGAGGAGATGGGGCGAATCGCACTACATCACCTAACGGTTACCCCTTTTGGTTGGACGGTAACCATGCAATCATCGTTGCAAGAGCTTTCGAAATTTGCTCAAGCCTACGGTGCGCTGCCCGATTTGCTTAAAGCGGATAACCTAATGATGCGGAAAGATGGAACACTAGTTTTCTCAGACCCTGTATTCATGGGTTAATTGGTGGGTTTCCCATCTTCCTTACATTGAAGCGCTTTATAGACCTACAATCATCCGCACAATGAACTTAATAGACCCCCCCGTTAGTAGCCTGAATTTGATGGCTGAATCGCAGAAGGCTGCCTATCATATCGGCTATCTCAAAGCGCTGAGCGACCTACTAGAAGTAACCAAAAAGAACCCCATGCTGACCCAAGAGCATTTGGTTAGAGCCATTGATGTCGAAGTCTTAAGGATGAAACGGGCAGGAGAAAGCTAACCCTTTTTTCAGGAAAGAATTTTCTCCGCCAAAGCAGCCTTAACTTCAGCGATAACGGTGATCCATGAACCTTGATGGTTTTGTCGGAAAAGCCGCATAACGCTAGGGTACCAAGGCGAATCATTTCGACCCACAAGCCACCGCCAGTCCGTTTTGTAATTCGGCAACATCACCCAGCATGGTTTGCCAAGTGCTCCGGTAAGGTGTGCGACGGCTGTGTCTACCGTTATAACCAAGTCGAGGTTCATCACAATAGCCGCCGTATCCGAGAAATCGTTGATGCGTGGCCCCAAGTTAACGAGTGGGAAATGTTGTGGAGGGGAAGCTGCCTCATTTTCTCCTTCCCCCTTTTGTAAACTGAAATAGCGAACATGGGGCACTTGGCTGAGAGGTAATAATTCAGCAAGTGAGATGAGTGATCGGTCCGCATCATTCTCAAATTTTGGATTACCTTTCCATACGAGACCAACGCGAAGAGAATTTTCGGTATCTCCAATAACACTGGCCCAGTATTCAATTTTTTCTTGCTCAGCCGTTAGATAAGGAATGTCAGCGGGAATGGTGTCAAGTCTTGTCTGGAAAAGAAACGGCAAACTCAGCGGAGGAACCCAGTAGTCCAATTCAATATTTGGAAGAGGCTCTCCTAGTGAAACTACATGGTCGATACCCGATAACCGTTGGAGTAGACCTTTCAGTTCTCGGTGGCATAGAACCGAGACGTGCTTTGCTCCTTGGCTTTTTAATTGTTTGGTGTATCGGCAAAGTTGGATCATGTCGCCACGTCCGCCTTCAATTCCGATTAGGATTGATTTTCCAGCTATTTCCTCACCTTGCCAACGTGGGCAATCGAGCTGTTTCTCAATCAAGGAATACCAATCTCTGGCTTCTAAGCACTGCCACCCTTCTTGGAATTTCCCTTGCCGCAACAGAAGGTAAGCTAGATTGAATGAGGCTTTTCGGTAATCAGGGGATAAAGCAAGTGCATGGCGATAGCAGCGTTCAGCCTCAGTTTCTCGTTTGGAACACGCTAATAGCACGCCAAGGTTTGACCATGCCGCAGGAGATTGCGGATTAAGCGCAATGGCTTTTAGATAAATGAGTTCAGCTTCCCCAAACCGTTTTTGACTCTCAAGTAACGTAGCAAGATTGAGATGCGTTTCAAATTGGTCAGGGGCTAGTTCAAGGGTATGCCGATAGTTTTCTTCTGCCTCTGCATAGCGGGATTGTTGATCTAATAAAAACCCCAAGTTTGCGAGTACCTCTGGGAAATTGGGGTTTAGCGATAATGCCTGCCTAAAAATGACCTCAGCCTTTTTTAGGTCCCCGACTTCCATCAATTGATTTCCTTCGAAGAATAGGTCTTCGGCGAATACAGTGGCTGGGAGAGAAGGATTCACCAGATAGCGCCCCTAATAATTCCAAGTTGATTTTTTCGGTATCGGCCTAGCGGATAGATTCATTCAATTGGGGCCAATTGCATCGAACAATGCTCTTGTCCCAAGTTATCTATGCAGAAATAGGAAATCCCCTGCTCATTTAGCCACCCAATGGCATCCTTCCCTTCTAGCATGGCTATGGATGCAATGGTGCCGGCGAAGAGGCAATGATCTGCTTGAATGGTGGCTGAGCGTAGTCCTGTGGCAGGCATCCCCGTACGCGGATTCAGGATGTGGCAATAGCGCTGACCTTCAATTTCCATATACCGCTCATAATCACCGCTCGTCGCCAGCGCGCCCGTATATAAAAATACGTCTTGCGCTGAAATAGTGAGGTTACGAGGGTCTCGAATGGATACTTTCCAGGGAACCCCGTCGGGATGAGGTCCAATTACACGGATATCGCCACCGAGGTCGATCAAGCCATGGGTAATGTTCTGTTCCAGACAGGCATCAAGCGCACGATCTGCGGCGTATTCCTTGCCGATTCCGCCAAAATCAATTTCCACTCCGGGCTTACTAAAGCGAAGTGTCGGATTCTCCCAAATCAGCTTTTCCATACCCACGCAGAGAAGGCATGAGCTAAGTTCATTGGCACTAGGCAGTTTGCCCGAGTCGAAATTCCAAACGTTACGCAACACTCCCGTTGTAATGTCAAACAATCCACCGCTGATACGGTGGGCTGTCCATGCGTAATCCAGAAGAGTCGCGGTTTCAGCGTCAACGTCGATAGCGCCGCCCACCCTGCCTGCGTAGTTGATTTTGCTGAGAGTACTTGTAGGAATGTATCGAGAATATTTCTCTTCAATACGCTCAATTTCTGAAATAACCTGTTCTGCGATAGATTTTGCGACAGAAGCCGAGTGCGCATACAAGTACAAAGTACACGCTGTGCCCATTGCATCAAAGGTAAATCGTTCAGGTTTTTGAGCCATTAGGGCAATTTTTCATCGCGGAGAAAGCCTGCCACCGCTGAGTCGGATATGGTCGCCAACTTGTAGTGAAGAGACATCCTCAATTTCCACCGTCCTAAAGTCCCCGTCGTCCATTTTTACAATGACTTTATAGCTGATGGATCTGTGCTGTGACCTCTCGACGCCATCACCGATGATGGCTCCCCCAAAAATCCCAGCCATCGTGGCGAGTGCTCTTCCACTTCCTTTACCAACGTTACTGCCGAGTACACCACCTGCAATACTGCCCATCACTGCACCAGCCCCAGAACCAGGCAGTTCTCGGCTAACTTCGCTTATGGATTCAACAACGCCGCAATTTGGGCAAGCAGGGACTGCGGGAGAAACAGTTGGCTGGGTAACGTAGTCTGGTGGGATACCGCTGTTTAAAGGAGGGGGCAGGGTTGGTGGTTGCTCCGTGTTTGGCACCGGCTGAACATGTTTCTTAGCAATTTTGAGCGGAGCGCTTGCTGAATGGGCCACGGGTAAGTTCGGTTGATTGGTTTCTACCGCCGCCAACGGTTTTTGCTCCGGTGCTGTTGTGCTTGAAACTAGTGATTCTTTGATTTCAGGCTGTTTCTCTGGAAGAACGCCTGCAAACTTGGCAATTCCTACGGCGGAAAACACAATAACCGAGACAGCAGCAACCCATAAAACAGGGTGTAGCCGCACGGCGGCAGGAGAGTTTAGGCTAGTGCTCATAAAAATTTATCGTGAAGAGGGAGGTGGTGGGGGCTGTGGTGAAACTTTTTGCCATCCAGCGGGGCACTCTTTTACGTAAGGGTAGTAAGCCTTGGAGGATGGACAGTAGTACCAATAATTTTCAGCCGGCGGTACTGCCATCGGCGCTACTGACGAGCCAGTAGTCGTGGTCTGAGGGAGGACAACCGCTGGTTGAGGAGCTTGTTCAATATAAACCGGAGAAGGTGGGATACCAACGATAACTGTCTGCGGATATGGGTAGTGATAATAAGGTGGCGGTGGGTAGTACCACGGACCCCAATATGGGCCAACTCCAACGCTGACCCCAAAATGACTATGCCCCCGATCATGCCAATGCTCTGCTTGGACAGTCCCGCTGACAGAAATCAGGAACACGATAGCAACACAAAGTTTCTTCAAATTACCCCCTATAAATAGCGGCTTGTTCGTACCCATTACATTCATCCGATCGACAATAGCCTGAGAATAACTGTTCCCCCCCGTACAATCCAGCTTCCTGATTTTCCAACCTTAAAAGCACCCCATGAAAAATTTCTCAGCCCTTTTTATTTGTTTACTTTGCGTTACTACTGCGCTGATTGCCTGCGGGGAGGTTGAAGATACACGTCCGGGACAGCCGGTGAAAACTCGACAAGTCGCGTTTAAGGAAATCATCAAAGCGTTCGAACCGATGGGCGTCATGCTCCGAGAGAATCGCTACGATGCAGAGGAATTTGAATCGTTAGCTGACAAATTAGCGAGCAAGAAAGACGGCCCTTGGACTTATTTCGGTGCAGATACTCACTACCCCCCGACTAGGGCCACTCCAGAAGTTTGGGCGCAAACGGAAAAATTTGAACAGGAACGTCAGCGATTCATTCGAGCAACCCAAGCCCTACAAATTGCGGCCAAGAGCAAAGACATTAACAAAATCAGCGCTGCGTACAAAACGCTTCATGAAACCTGTCAAAGCTGCCACAAGATTTTTAAATTGCGGTAAATGTGGCGGGGCTAATAAATTTAGCCCCTTGTGGCAGCTCTTAATTTAAAGCTTCAGGGTGTCTACCAATTCCGGGGTGATTCAGGTTTTGCTTATCTGCCTGGCCGTATAATTGCGCCCCTTTTTCGGTACTCCCTGAAAGTCATCGTGAGCACATTATTTTTGATCTTGTTGGTCAGCCTAGCAGGGGGCGTGTTGAGCGTTTTGGCGGCGGCATTGCTGACTCACCGTTTAAGTGCTGCGTCGGTTCCCTTGTTGGTGTCGTATGCCATCGGGGCTTTGCTGGGTGCCGCTTTTCTGGAAGTTCTGCCGCACTCTTTAGAAACCAGTACTAACTTTCACGATACGGCGCTGACCTTGTTGGTGGGCATCCTGTTGTTCTTTGTGCTGGAAAAGTTGGTGTTGTGGCGGCATTGCCATCACAACCACTGCGAAGCGCATGAAGTACCTGCGCACACCCACGACTATGGGCGTTCAGGGATGATGATTTTGATTGGCGACACGTTTCACAATTTTGTGGACGGTGTGTTGATCGCGGCGGCGTTTATGGAAAGCCATGAACTGGGATGGGTGACGGCGATGGCGATCATTGCCCATGAAATTCCCCAGGAACTGGGAGATTTTCTGATTCTGCTGCACTCCGGTTATAGCCGCGCCAAGGCATTGGCGTTTAATCTTTTATCCAGTCTGGCCACCTTGCTGGGCGCAACGTTGGCTTACTTCACCCTAACGGCGGTTCAAGCGGTGATTCCGTACATTCTGGGGATGGCCGCCGCCAGCATGATTTATGTGGCGGTGGCGGATCTGATTCCGGGCTTACACAAACGAACCAAGCTTCAGGAAACCTTGCAGCAAATTTTATTGATCGGTGCCGGTGTCGCTTCGATTGCCATCATGGGGCGTTTGGTTGGGGAGTGAGGGGTGCGGTGTTGTTTGTTGTGCCTGCCGGTAAGCTTCCCGTTGTCGCTTCAATTCTCTGAGTTGGCGACGACCACCGAGTAACCACCAAAATAAGCTGGCGGGTAGCAAGCCATAAAAAACAAAGGTCAAAACACCGGCAACGAGGCTGGTTTCGACCACCGCCATCAATACGGTGACATACAACCAAGCGGTCAGAATGATGTACATGGTTTTGGTGTCAGGTTTGGAGTTCAGTTTGCCAACGAACGCTGGCTAGCAACAGGTAACCCGCGCCATAGACCGTTTTGATGATTTCCTGATGCTTCCCATCCCCGTCCAGCTTGCGCCGTAGGCGAGAAACACGCACATCAATACTCCGGTCAGTGGGCGCAATTTCACGCCCGCCGAGCAGTTGTTCGCGTTGCAAAATTCGGTTGGGATTGGCCAGAAAAACGCGAAGCAGATCTGCTTCAGCGGTACTTAAAACATGTTCTTCACCTTGACTGCTACGCAGCATATTGTTTGCTGGGTTGAATTGCCATCCCGCAAATACAGCGATTAACAAGGTGTTCTGGGCCGATTGGGTTTCTACCGTTTGCCGTCGGCGCAGGATGCTGCGAATTCGGGCGACCAATTCACGTGGCTCAAAGGGTTTGAGCATGTAGTCATCAGCCCCCAGTTCTAGCCCCATTACCCGATCACTGACATGGGAACGTCCGGTCAGAATCAAAACGCCACAATGGCTGATATTGCGGACGTGTTGCATCAGCGTCATGCCATCAATATCAGGTAAGCCAAGGTCAATGATGCACAGGTCAGGCGATTGAGTCCGCAGGCGGCGCATCAAATCGGCGGCGGTCCGGCAATGTTGGGTTGCAAACGAAAAACTGTTCAGCGTCATCTCAATGGTTCTGGCGACTTCACGGTCGTCATCTACAATGAAAATCAGGGGCTGATTCAGGGTGGCAGGGGTTTTCATGGTTGCAGCACTTGGGCCAGTTCTCGTTTGGTGAAGGGTTTGCTCAACAAGGGTGGGGAAGGGCTGACATTCTCAGCTTTTTGAGATTCGGTGTGGTGGGTTTTTTCGTCGTAGCCACTCATCAGGACTACCCGCAATTCTGGACGTTGTTGTAACGCCAATCGTGCCAGTTCCCGGCCATTCATTCCGCCGGGCATCACTACGTCAGTGAGCAAAATGGTGACATCCTGAACGTGCTGCAGCATCTCTATGGCCTGATTGCCGTTCTCGGCTTCGAGCACGAGGTAGCCAAGGTCGAGGAGTTGATGCCGAACCACTTGGCGAACCTCCGGTTCATCTTCGACCAACAGCACCAGCGCGCCTTGAGGAATACGTGGGAGCGCAGTTTCTTCGATGGCAATCGTGGCGGGAACCGGCGGGGCCGGGGGCAGAAAGACTGAGATATGGGTTCCTTTGTCCGGTTCGCTTTGTACCGTAATCCCGCCATCGGATTGTTTGATAAAACCATAGACCATCGACAGCCCCAAGCCGCTGCCTTGCCCAAAGCTTTTGGTAGTGAAAAAGGGTTCAAAGATGCGGGCCTGTGTTTCGTTATCCATGCCGAAGCCGGTATCTTCCACATCAATCCGCACATATTTTCCCGCAGCTAAGAGCAGTTCCGTGGCTGCTAATTCGTCAATCTCATGCTCGCTAACTCGAATCATCAGCATGCCGCCATCTGGCATGGCGTCGCGAGCATTCAGCACAAAATTCAACAGCGCACTTTCTAGCTGCGCTGAGTCAACCCGCGAATAAAGTGGTTCAGATGGAAGCTGAGTGGTGAGGCTAATCGAGGTGGGTAAGGGCCGACGAATCAGCGGCGTCATTTCCTGAATCAGCTCACCGATGTTGGCCGATACGGGTTTCAGCGGTTGCTGGCGAGAGAAAGACAGTAATCGCCGAATGAGTTCTGCGCCACGATGAGACGCCTGCAAGGCTGGAGATACTAGTTCGGTGATTTCGGCATGGTGTTGGTAGCGTTCCTGCAGCGTTCCAAGATTGCCCAGCAGGATGGTTAGTAGATTATTAAAATCGTGTGCCAAACCGCCCGTCAGTTGGCCGATGGCCTCCATTTTTTGCGCCTGCACCAACGCTTCTTGCATACGTTTTTGTTCGGTGATGTCAAACGACAAAACAAAACAACCCAGAACACTTCCCTCTGGGCTAATTTCAGGTACCAGCGTGCTGCGGCCATGCACCAGAAGATTGTGTTGGCGCATGGTGTATTCGTAGGTGACCGTTTCACCGCCTAACGCTTGGGTGATGTGGTGTTTAACTTGCTGATAACCCCGGTCACCAATGACTTGTGAAATGCTGTTACCAATGACTTCTGTCGGCGCCATTCCAAACCATTGCGCGTAACGTTGGTTGGCGTAACGGTAAATCTGTTGGGGGTCGAAGTAACCAATCAGCGCAGGAATGGTTTCTGTGATCAGAAGCATCCGTTCTTCACTACGAGCCAACGCGGCCTCTAGGCGTAGCTGTGAGAACTGCACTTCCTGAAGTTCGGCACGTACCGCATTGAGTTCGATTTCAGCAGGCTGACTTTGTGAGTTTGTCATTCAATACTTTTCCAATGCCCGCCATTTGCTGGGCCTATACGACATAGACGACCTTCGCTCTGGAGTTTTTGCAGATTGCGTTCAATGGACCTTTCCGTTACTTCAAGCAACACTGAAAGCTCTGGAATGGTGATAGATGAGTTTTTCTGAACCGCTGCTAGGATTTTCCCCGACGTTTTCCCCGACGTTTTCCCCGACGTTTTCCCCGACGTTTTTTCCTCGGCAGCCCCTAATGGAGGGCGGCGAACAATCGCAGTGAAAAGGCAGCCGTCGTGGTCACTCACAAAATCAATTTCAGGCCATGCTGACAGTGCTCGTGTAACGCCAGAACCAAGTCCGTGATATGGCAGAAGTCCCTTTGCGACATAAGAAACTAGAATCGGATTGCGAATGTTGGAATTTCCGGCACGAATCTTCTCGACGGTTAGATTGTTTGGCAGGTGACCTGGGCTGATGATTTCAATCCGATCATCAAACATAAAAATTCTGACAGGCGCACTTACCAAATAATCACGATGAACCAGCGCATTGACGAGTAACTCCTCAAATACGGCCTCTGGTATTTCCGCTATTCCCGGCAAATTTACCCCGCGCCCCGCTTGGGTTTTGTGCAAGTTTCGCATGATGAAGGCAAGCGAACCCTCGAAAATTTTGGGTAGCACTCCCGAAAAATCTTCCGTATCCAGATATGCGGAGGAGTGAATTGCATTGCCCGGATAACGAATCGCCTTAATAACAAACTGTGGCTTGATCCATTCTGGTTGTTCTGCAAAAAGTAAAACCCCTGCTAGGTTGAGTGCCCCCTCGGGAGTGGCCAGATTCATGTTCTGTAGTAAGCGAAGAAAATCTTCTGTGGAATCAGGCAAATCCCGCTTATAGGTGGCTTTCAGAAAGTCACGAAAGCGAAGTTTGTCCAGCGCGTCTAGGCCAGCCTTTGTGGGTAATTCATCCGCGTGAAACTGATCCGAAATCTGGAACAGGCGGCGCAGTTCCTCTTTGGAGTTGACTCGCCGCTTGTCTGCACCGCATTTCAGCCAAATTACACCGTTCTTATCAAAGAAGGGTTTATCAAGCCCCTTG
>JBEGTT010000130.1:0-2924 GCA_041179245.1 Pseudomonadota bacterium | reverse complement strand
GCTTCAAAGGTTGGCCCAGCAGTCATCACTAATTTACGACCAGCGAGGCATTTCGGCGTAAAGAATGCAATGATTTCTTCTACCAGCATTGCGGGTTCAAGCATGCGCCCTGCCCCGGTTTCTCCGCAGGCCTGCTCGCCTTCTGCTGGGCCTAGCACGGTGACTCCGTCAGCCACCAATTGCGCCACATTGCGCTGGGTTGCTGGGTTTTCCCACATCTGGAGGTTCATGGCCGGCGCAACCAAAAGGGGGCAATCTCGGGCGAGCACCATGGTGGTCAATAAGTCATCAGCGGCACCGTGGGCAATCTTGGCAATGCAATCGGCTGAAGCCGGGGCGATCAAGACGGCATCGGCTTCACGCACCAGATCGATGTGCGCCATATTGTTGTCGACCCGAGCATCCCATTGATTCGTAAATACCTTCCGACCGGACAAAGCCTGAAAGGTGACGGTACCGACAAAGTGCGTAGCGGCCTCAGTCATCACCACCTGAACGGATGCCCCCTGCTTCTGTAGCAAACGGACTAACTCAGCCGATTTGTAGGCAGCAACGCCGCCGGTAACGCCTAAAACGAGATGTTTTCCTACCAAGCCTTGATGGTTCATATACAATCCAATTTGCATAAATTATTGCTCAACTCACCCGATTCTACTGGAATTGCTATGTCGATAACGGATTGGCCCGAAGAAGAACGCCCTCGCGAACGGTTGATTGCGCGTGGCCCCGCTGCGTTAACCGATGCCGAACTACTGGCAATTTACCTGCGCGTGGGTATCCGGGGTAAAAACGCCGTTGAACTGGCAAAGGATTTACTCAACGCATTTAATGGGCAATTGGCCCAACTGGCCAATGCAACCCTCCTGCAACTTTCTGCCATTCCTGGGATTGGAATAGCCAAAGCGGCGCAACTTAAAGCGACGTTTGAGTTAGCTCGCCGGGCCATTCAGCAAGAGTTGGTCGAAGTGGACAACCTAAATTCTCCGCAAGCGGTACGCGAATGGCTAACGCTGAATCTAGGGCATCGTCAGCGCGAAGTCTTTATGGCCCTTTGGCTGGATAGTCAAAATCGACTGATTGCCGCCGAAGAGCTTTTTGAAGGGGGATTAACCCAAACCAGCGTTTACCCAAGGGAAGTCGCCAAAGCCGCCCTCGCCCATAATGCAGCGGCCGTAATTTTTGCGCATAACCATCCGTCTGGTGTAGCAGAGCCATCACGCGCGGACCAACATTTAACCGAACAACTCAAGCGTTCACTAGCGCTGATTGACGTTCAACTGCTCGACCACATCATTGTTGCCGGCACACACAGCACGGTTTCATTCGTTGAACGAGGTTTGATTTAATGTGCGCTTAAGTGTAAAAACACATAAACACACAACGGAAATGCATCATGCAAACCACTCGCTGGAATGTGGCAGTTTCTGCCTCAACTGACCAAGCCTTACGTATGTTCCTCGCCAGCCAAGGACGCGGCAGAAAAGGCGACTTGTCGCAGTTCATCGAAGATGCGGTGCAAGCACATATTCTGGAATTGACCGCTGAACAAGCCAAAGCGGCTAATGCGAATGTCAGTGAAACCGAATTGACCTCAATGGTTGATGAAGCGCTTGATTGGGCACGCCAACGCTAATGCGCGTCGTTCTGGATACCAATATTTTATTTAGCGCATTGATTTCGCCACATGGTGCACCTGATGTGATTTATCGGGCTTGGCGTGCCGCACGTTTTGAGGTTGTGACTTCGCAAAGTGCAACTGGATGAAATTCGTCGTGCCAGCAGATACCCCAAATTGCAGGCGGTATTGCAACCGGCCAAAGTGGGGGCAATGCTCAATAATTTGCAACGCGGTCACATCGGTCGAACAAGAATCGTCACACCCGCCGTTTTTTGTGCAGAGACGCTGTAATTAGAGTACGTATCACTTTGAACCCGAAGCAAAACGACAGACGACATGACAAATCCAATCGCACCCACTACGGTTACCCAATCTCGCCAACTTGAACGTATTTACGCAGGCGTGCCGACTTCTGATGGCGCGGGAGTCAAACTGACACGCGTCCTAACTTCCCGCCTGCAGCAACGGCTTGACCCATTTTTGATGCTGGACGCCTTTGGCAGCAGTGATCCTGACGATTACATTGCAGGCTTTCCGGACCATCCCCACCGGGGTTTTGAAACCATCACCTATATGCTAGCCGGCAGGATGTTGCACCGAGATAGCGCCGGGCATGAGGGACTCCTTGAAAGCGGTGGCGTGCAGTGGATGACCGCAGGGCGCGGAGTTATCCACTCTGAAATCCCTCAGCAACAAGAAGGGGTCATGGAAGGGTTTCAGTTATGGCTAAATCTGCCCGCTAAAGACAAGATGACCACCCCGTGGTACCGTGATTTTGCCGCAGAAGAGCTTCCCCGTTTCACAACGGAATCAGGCGTATCGGCGACCGTTATTGCGGGCCAAAGTCACGGTATTGAAGGTGCTGTTACCCGTGAAGCGACGGTGCCGCTTTATCTGGATATTCATTTGCCTGCAGGTTCTCGGTTTAATCAGCCATTACCTACAGATCACAATGCTTTCGTTTATGTCTATCGTGGTGCCGTCAATATTGGCGGACAAACAATTCCGGCACAAAACATGGGCATTCTGGGCAATTCACCAGATACCGATGGCGTCACACTTATCGCCTCAGAAGATGCGCGTTTACTGCTGATTGCCGGCAGGCCGCTAGGGGAAAATATCGTTCAGTACGGCCCGTTTGTGATGAATACCGAAGCGGAAATTCGGCAAGCCCTTGATGACATGCGCAACGGGAGACTCGGGAGGTTCTGATGGCAGATTCTAAGCATCAGCCAAATCAGTACATTTTAGCGACGTGGGAAGTCTGTCCGTTCGATTACAATCCGCGCCATGCTTAGTTATCGAC
>JBEGTT010000129.1:0-6574 GCA_041179245.1 Pseudomonadota bacterium | reverse complement strand
TCGCGTGGCTGGCCGCCAACATATAGCCGTCTGCATCATGTTCAATTTTGGGCCACATCATCCCAGGCGTATCAATCAGGATATGGCGCAAGCTCAGTTCGATCGTTTGCTGACTTTTAGTCACCGCAGGCTCATCACCCACGGCTGCGACCCGTCGTTTGACCAACGCATTCATCAGCGAGGATTTACCCACATTGGGAATCCCCATAATCATCATTCGTAGCGGCTTGATGTTATCGCTCCGATGCGGGGCCAGTGATTGGCACAACGAAGGAATACGAGCGACTTCCCCCGCTTTCTTGGCCGAAATACCCACCGCCTTTACGCCGGGTTGGGCATTGAAATATTCCAGCCAAGCCTTGGTTACAGCAGGGTCAGCCAAATCCGTTTTATTCAATAGCTTTAAACAAGGGCGCTGACGGTGTTTGCGCAATTCATGAATCATCGGATTGCTACTGGCTTCTGGAAGACGGGCATCCAGCACCTCAATCACCACATCTGCACTCGCTAATGTTTCTGCGGCCTTCCTGCGGGCCGAGGTCATATGACCTGGATACCATTGGATACTCATTGCTCCCCCTCCGTTACTGCGGTCGACATTTCGGGGTTATCGGTCAAAGCCTGACGCCCCCACCATGACTCACCGGGTTCTAGCGTTAAGGGGTTCTGGGCAATCGCTGACTCCACGCACAACATCCGACGAAAATCAGCATCTGACATATCGGGTAGCTCTCGACATAACTCTTCCCAAGGATTCCACACCACTACATCTGGAAAGCCCTCCTGTTGAATCCCTATTCGATGACTACCATCATCCAGCAGGAGCTGCCTTTTTGCTTGATGGTAAACCCGGTCGACTTCCCCTTCGACGGTCAGTTCTGGGGCTGTATCAAGCTTATGTACATTTCCATTGGCCGCATCGCGGTACTCCAGACCGTACAGACCGGTTAGTGCCACCGCCTCAACTTCAGACACACGCAGATAGCTATGCAATGCGCCGGTAAAGGCAAACGCTTGATCGCCAGTATTCTCGATTTCCAGTTCAATACCTAGATGGTCAGCTTCCACGCCAATGGTCAGTTCAGCCCGAAAAGCATGCGGCCATAAAGCACGCGTTTCTGCGTTATCGGTCACTTCAAGGGATACCCAAACATAATCATCAGTACATTTTTGGTCACACACCTGCCATTGCAGCGTCCTCAACAAACCATGTTTCGGCAAATCGCCCAAACCCGAAAACTGAGGAAAACACACCGGCACACCACCGCGAATGGAGCGGCTGCCATCAAACACAGCCTGCTCGCTGAGATATAAGCGCTCTCTTCCCCCGGCGGGGAGCCAAGACAATACCTGCCCCCCTAGCAGACTCACCGCTGCCTGACTTCCCTGACGGGTTTGTAGACGAATGGCAGGAATACCACGAAAGGAAATAGTTTCAATCAAGCTGAGCATGGGGCAGTGCCTTGAGAATCAATCAGAATGGGGAATGAAAAAAGGGGGGATAAATCAAACGGGGGCAGAGTATACCGGGGCAAAGCCCCCGCCCGGAGTACGAAAGTTAGTAGTCTGTCCCTGATAGAGCCGCGCCACCACCCCGAGCACCTGTCCCTGATAGGTGTAATTTCGAATATCCAACTTCAGGGTATGTGTTTCATCCCCCAACTGGATTACCCGCTCAGAGGGCGGAACGATCTGCTGAACGATGTAATCACCGGCCAAAATCTCTTCAAATACTCGCTTGGTTAACTTATCGCCCCGATACGCAGCTTTACTGCCATAGCCGGCTACCGGTTTAAAAAAACCAGTTTTACGATGCTGCCAAAGCGTTTCCGCATTTGCCGGACTCACCTTAGCGCAAGGAAGCAGCACCTTGGCAATCCGCTGCCGCTCGATCACTCCAATACCGATGGAAGCCAAATAAGCATCATCCGCAAGCGTTACCAGATGACTTTTATCCGCCATCGTGGCGTGTAGTTGGGGATGAGGGGTCAGCACAATCGCCGAGGCTTCGTAGGCCAATTTCAAGGCAAGTACGGCAGGGGCTTCTAGTGAAAAGTCCGTCAGGCGGTTGTACACCATGCTAACCGCTTGCCCATTGAGCATCAGAGTTTCCCCGTCCCATACCAACTGATCTGGCGAAGCAATGACCACTGACCATCCCAATTCGCTCAACCAGCGTCGGCAAAGTTCAAACTCTGGATAAAGATATTGCGCCGCTGGAGACTCATCAACAATCACCAGCAATCCGGGTGGCAGCAAACATGTTGGCGCATACCCGCTGACTGCCAACCATTCTTGCTCAAACATGGATTGCAGCACCTGCTTACGAGGGGCCAACGATTGCCCCTCTCGGTCAGCCCACGCTTCCCCCAGACTCGCTGTCAAAAACGCCCCACCGGCATTGGTATTAATCTCAATGAGCTGAGGACCATTTTTGCCTAAATGGAAATCGTAGCCAAATAACACACCGGGAGAGCCATCTGAAACGGCTTGATAACGCGGGTCGTGCAACACCTGTTCAATCGCTGCAATCCCATCAGCCATCACCTGGAGATCGTTTTGGTTTACCCAAACACGGGTATTTGAAAACAGACACGGACGCTCATTCGCCCATATAGCTAGGGTTTCAGCGGCGATACCGCTACCATTTAGAAACCAGCCATCAGGAAGAGGATTTAATTCAGGAATTTGATTCTGCGCTGTATTCATTCACTTAATTCCTGATTTTGGCGAAAAAATCGAGGACATCCTGTACATCACGGGTGCGCTTCATCGGGGGCAAACTTCTCCAGATACGCTTCCCGTAAGGCTTGGTTATCAGGCGCGGGTCGGCAATCATTAGCACACCTCGGTCCTGCTCATCACGAATGAGTCGACCAGCACCCTGCTTCACATTAATTACCGCTCTGGGTAACTGGTACTCCATAAACGCATTCCGCCCCTGCTTATTCATGTGCTCAATACGTGCCGATAAGACAGGATCATCTGGCGGGGCAAACGGAATCTTATCGATCACGACCAACGACAGCGCTTCGCCTCGGACGTCTACACCCTCCCAAAAGCTCTGGCTGCCAACCAGAATGCCGTTACCGACAAAGCGGAAGCGCTCAAGTAAATCACTCTTACTGCCTTCTCCTTGCAGGAAAATCGGGAAATCCAGCCCCGCTTCGGCCATTGCTTCCTTGAGCAACTCATGGGTACGGCGCATGGCTCGCAAACTAGTGCACAGGAAAAAAGCGCCTCCACCCGATGCCTGCAAAACTGGGAATGCGGCTTTTACAACGGCCTCGGTATATTGAGGTGAATTGGGTTCCGGCAACCCCGCTGGTACATAGAGTAAAGCCTGCGTTGGGTAGTCGAACGGGCTTTCCCAGCAAGCTGCATCGGTGACTAGGCGTGTATCTGGCGAGTCAGCGGTTTCGGAAGATTCAGAGGCCGTCAACGTTTCTGTCTCTTCAACGCCATCCGGAAAGGGTAAACCCATCTCCCGGCAATAATGCTCAAAGCGCCCTTGTACCGCCAAAGTTGCCGAGGTGAATATCCACGCACGCGGATAGGCTTTTAACTGCTTACGAAACAGGCGGGAAATTTCCAAGGGCGTTGCATTCAGTTGCAACGAATGGCTATAACTTTCAGCCCACAACACCACGCTGCCATCAGCCGGTTTGCGCCATTTTTCTAGAACTGCGATCAACTCACCCGTTCGCTGCCAGCACTTTTCCAGCCCCTCTGCGCGCTGAGCCTGCGTTTCCAGCACAGCCAACAAGCGCATCAATGCCGCCATTAACTCATCAAGCGCTGGCTCAAAGGCCTCGCGCTCGGTTAATTGTTGGGCCGTAAAACGTCCCGTTTCTACCCCCAGACTCAAGCGCAAATCACGGGCAGCCTTTTCCGCGATTCGGGTTGCATCACTCAGATCACGGCAATCTGCAGCACTCGTCAGCATCTCGCGATGGGTATCCCTAGCCAACTCAACCACTTGAGCCGTTGATACCGTATCGCCAAAGAACAAGGTAGCCACTTCAGGTAGCTGGTGAGCCTCGTCAAAAATTACGGTATTACACGCGGGCAAAAGTTCGGCCATACCTTCGTCACGCAACATCACATCTGCAAAAAATAGATGATGATTCACGACAACTAGATCAGCAGCTACCGCTTCACGACGGGCAGCCAACACAAAACATTCTTTATGATTCGGGCAATCCTGACCAAGACAATTTTCACGCGTCGAGGTCACCGCCTGCCAAACCGTTGCAGTTTCTGGGACTTCAAAACATTCGGCTTTATCGCCCGTTCGGGTTGTTTGCAGAAAGCGGCGTAACTTAGGAAGGTAGGCACCATCTTCCTTGGAAGCAAAACGCCCTTCCCGGCTCGCTAATTCAAGATGGTAGTGACAGAGGTAATTCGCTCGACCTTTTAGCAGAGCAACCTGAATGGGTGCGCCTAAAGCATCTCGAACGGTGGGAACATCCTTATTAAACAGTTGATCTTGGAGAGTCTTAGTGCCGGTTGAAACAATCACTTTCCCACCCGACAACATCGTCGGCACCAGATAAGCAAACGTTTTTCCAGTGCCTGTCCCCGCTTCAGCAATCAGAATGTTCTGCCCGGTAATGGCGGAAGCAATGCGCTCGGCCATTTCTAGCTGCTGCGCTCGCCCCTTGTAGCCACTAATCTTTTGGGCTAGAGGGCCATCATCAGCAAATATCTTGGCCAGCGAATGCACGTTGAGTAACCACCATAAAAAAACCGGGGACTCAATTGTCCCCGGTTTTTGTTGTTTTACTGCTTAGAAATGGAGTGCGCGCTTGTCGCAAGCCAATGCTGCTTCGTGAACAATTTCTGACAGCGTTGGATGTGCGTGACAAATACGGCCGAGGTCTTCAGAAGCCCCCGCAAATTCCATCGTCACCACCGCTTCAGCAATCAATTCCGAGGCATTATTACCAATGATGTGCACGCCAAGAATACGATCCGTCTTGGCATCTGCCAGCACCTTTACAAAACCACTGGCATCGCCGTGACCAAGCGCACGACCGCTGGCCATAAATGGCACCTTACCGAGCTTGTACGCCACACCATCGGCTTTGAGCTGTTGCTCTGATTTGCCAACCCAAGCCATTTCTGGATGGGTGTAAACCACGCCAGGCACGAGGTCTAGGTTACAGTGACCGGCTTGACCTGCAATGATTTCGGCAACCATGATGCCTTCTTCGGAAGCTTTGTGCGCCAGCATCGGGCCGCGTACCACGTCACCGACTGCATAAACATTCGGCAAGTTGGTTTTGCAGTGACCATCAACATCAATCTGACCACGTTCGTTGATCTTCAGACCGACCGCTTCGGCATTCAGGCCATCGGTATTGGGAACACGACCAACAGAAACAATCAGCTTGTCACATTCAAGCTTTTTCGCGCCATCTTTGTCTTCGTACTCGACAACAACGCCATTCTTGTCTTGTGTGACTTTACCGATCTTCACGCCAACATTAATTTTTAGACCTTGTTTGGTCAGCAACTTTTGCGCTTCTTTCGCCAAATCCACATCGGCAAAACCGAGGAAATCAGGGGCTGCTTCCAGAATCGTCACGTCTGAACCCACGCGACGCCATACGGAGCCCATTTCCAAACCGATGACGCCTGCACCAATCACGCCCAAGCGCTTAGGCACTTCAGCAAAATCAAGTGCACCCACATTGTCACAAATCACTTTGTTATCAACCGGAACACCTGCCAGATGGCGAGGCTTAGAACCAGTCGCGATAATCACATTCTTAGCCAGCACGACTTCTTCGCCGACCTTCACTTTATAGAATTCGCCTTCTTTACCGGCAAAGCTGGCAAGACCGTTCAGGCCGGTTACTTTGTTCTTTTTGAACAAGCCACGGATGCCGGAGGTTAGCTGGGTCACGATGGTGTTTTTACGACCAACCATGGTGCCGATATCAATCTTCACGTCTTTCGCAGTGATGCCATGCATCGCGAAGGAATGATTGGCTTCTTCAAAAACTTCTGAAGAGCGCAGCAGTGCTTTAGAAGGGATACAGCCTACGTTCAAGCAAGTGCCGCCTAAACGGGGTTCGCCCTTTGGGTCAGCGTAGGCGTTGGATTCAGCACACGCGGTGTTGAAACCCAGTTGAGCGGCGCGAATCGCTGCTACATAACCACCGGGGCCGCCACCGACAACCAGTACATCGAATTGTTTTGACATCGTTTTTGTCTCCATCAGCATCTAATGCTTGATCAGAAATTAAAGTAAAAAAGGGTGAGACAAGGGTTTTCCCCTCACCTCACCCCTGTTGGATGAACCGATTAAACGCCTAGCAGCAGACGAGTCGGATCTTCCAAAGCTTCTTTCATGGTTACCAGACCAAGCACAGCTTCACGACCGTCGATGATACGGTGGTCGTAAGACATGGCTAGGTAGTTGATTGGGCGGACAACGACTTGGCCGTTTTCAACCACTGCACGATCCTTCGTGGCATGAATACCCAGAATGGCAGATTGTGGTGGGTTGATGATCGGTGTCGACATCATCGAACCAAAAATACCGCCATTAGAAATGGAGAATGTA
>JBEGTT010000128.1:0-21999 GCA_041179245.1 Pseudomonadota bacterium | reverse complement strand
TTTGATCGGAAAAATCTCCTGGACGAAACCATGAGGGCCCATCGTCATCAAAGTGGAACTCATTGACCCCAGATGGCGTTGAGCCCGTTTTGACGTTGCGAATGAGTCGGCGCAACGGAAGAGCATCCCAATGCGCCGGAATCGCCCCCAGCCAAGCTACCCCCGAATCCTTCATCGGCACCGACGGATCAAGCCCCTTGGTGACGGCATGACTGATGAGCGCCGTGCGTTTTTCGGCCAGCTTGTCGAGCAGGGTTTGCTGCTTGGCGATCAACGCATCGACTTGCGCTGTTTTGAAATCTAGGAAACGGGCAATGGATTGCTGCTCGGCTACCGGAGGGACTGGGATTGGCAAAACAGACTGGTAGCCTTCGCTTAAAGAAGGTACAGCACCGGGATTTACATGCTCGCCAAAATCAATTGTGGATAACCAATAGAAGGCCCATTCTGGGCTTACAACTTCAGCGGTAGTGACATATGCCGTCATGTTGTTGTCAACGCAGCACGCTGCCGTTGTCATTCTTCGCCGATTCAATAAAAGTGCAGCCCCGATCTTTGCATAAACAACGGCATTTTCTGGAATGATGGTGGCCCGCAGAGTCTTCGCCGTTTCCTTGCTAATCGAGTGAGGGGACGCAAGCAGCGTTTTTCCGTTTTCTGAAAGACTCAGGTCTCCAACTTTGTAAAAATAAAGTTCCTCTCCCTGCACATTCTGGTGTTCGTGCGGAAACCCGGCTCCGCCAAATAAGCGACCAACCTCTTTTAGACGCCGCACTTCCCAAGTAATCGGCAAATTTCCAATCCATGGGTATTTGGTTGATTTGTATTCGGGATACCTTTGGAAGTTGACCATCACACCACCTCACTCAGCATGGCCATGATGTCCTTTTCAAGCTTGCTGATTTCGCTTGCAATTTCATCAAGTGGGCGCGGTGGCTGGTAAACATAGAAGTGCCGGGTGAGCGGGATTTCGTAGCCGACTTTGGTTTTGCTGTGGTCGATCCACGCATCTTTCACATGGGGCAGAACTTCGGCCTTGAGGTAGGCCTCGCAGTGGTCTTCGACCAGTATCAACAGTTCTTCGTGGCCTGTTTCGTTATCGAAACCAAGTGGCAGCGGCAGGGCAATGTCTTCCGGCAGGGCCACGATTTCGGTATCGCGCAGATCGGCATCGGGTTCCGGGTTGCCTTTGGCATCTAGGCAAATGTCGGCCTTGGGGTCGCGCTCAGACAGTGCTGCCAAAATGGCCTTCTTTGCCGGTGCAGAAACTTTAATGGCTGCTTTTTTCAGGGCCGCATCCAGCACGGACTCGAATGCGGGACGATTGCGATACAAAGTTTCAGCATCAAGATGCAACAGAGCGGTTTTGATTGCCGCTTGCGTTTCTTGCCCTGCCGCAATTTCGGCACGATAGGCGGCATCGTCCTTGCGTTTTTTGCTGGTGGCGAGATTGGCGAAGGCGCTTTGTTCGTCCAGCTTGGCAATGCGCTCGGCGCTAGCTTGGAAGTTCAAGCGCAGCGGGCGTTCCACGGTGATTTTGAGAAAGCCAAACTCGCGGTTGTCAAAGAGCTTGCTGCAAACCCGGTGCTCAGGCTTGCCATCTAGCTGGACTTCACTTTTTGCGTCGTGGTCGCCGTCTTTGCCATATTGGGCATACAGGCGCACCAATTCTTTGATGTGCTTATCAGAGAGTTCGTTGCGCTTGTTGCCCAAGCTCTTGTCCATCTTTTTGAAATGCCGCGTGCCGTCGATCAACTGCACTTTGCCTTGGCGATGTACCGGCTTTTTGTTGGTGACAATCCAGACATAGGTGTAGATGCCGGTGTTGTAGAACATTTGGTCTGGCAGGGCGATGACGGCATCGAGCATGTCGCGCTCAATGATCCAGCGGCGAATATTGGACTCGCCCGATCCGGCATCACCGGTGAACAGGGGGGAACCATTAAATACGATGGCGATTTTGGAGCCGTCACCGCCGACGTTTTTCCCATCGACACATTTTGGCGGGTTGTGCATCTTGGAGATCATGTGTTGCAGGAACAGCAGCGAGCCATCGTTAATGCGTGGCAGACCCGCGCCAAAACGACCGGAGAAGCCTTGGTCTGCGTACTCTTGGCGCACAAAATCTTCTTCCGGTTTCCACTCCACACCAAAGGGCGGGTTGGCCAGCATGTAGTGGAATTTTTTGTCCGGGTGGCCGTCGTGTGGCACAAAGCCGTTGGTCTTGTTCTTCGCGTCCTTGATGCCCAGTGTGTCACCATAAATCAGATTGCTGATCGGCTCATCCTTAATCAGCAAATCAGAGCAGCAGATGGCGTAAGACTCGGGGTTGTATTCTTGGCCGAATAATTCGATATGGGCATCTGGGTTGAGGCCGCTGGTTTGACCGTCGCCGCAAATAAACTTTTCCGATTCGGACAACATGCCGCCGGTGCCCGCTGTGGGGTCGTACACACTGCGGTAGATGCCTTTTTCGTAGATGCCATCCTCGCCGGTGAACAGCAGTTGCACCATCAGGCGGATGACTTCGCGCGGGGTGAAGTGATCCCCGGCTTCTTCGTTGGCTTGTTCATTGAATTTGCGCACCAGCTCTTCGAACAGATAGCCCATCTGCAAATTGCTGATGGCCTTGGGCGAAAGGCCTATCGCGCTACCGCAGAATTCTTGGATGATCAGGAAGAGCCGGTTTGCTTCGTCGAGTTTGGCGATCTCGGTTTCAAAGTCGAACTTGTCAAAAATGTCACGGGCGCGCGGTGAAAAACCTTGGATGTAAGCGATTAGGTTGCCCGCGATGTTCGGGGCGTCACCGAGCAGCTTTTCAAACGTAAAACCGCTGGTGTTGAAAAGTTCCTGCTTGCGGCCCTCGGCTGCAATGCGTGAAAGCGCCTTTTCCAGTGCGGGGCCGGTGATGGCTTTTTCTTCCAGACGCTTCTTTTCGTCCAGCACCTTCTGCTTGTTTTCAGCCAGCACCTTCTGCTTGTTTTCAGCCAGCACCAAGTCGAAGCGGCGTAGAACAATCAGCGGCAGCATCACACGGCGATACTGCGGTGGACGGTAGGGGCCGCGTAGTTTGTTGGCAATATTCCAGATGAAGCCGACTAAATTTTGGTGTTGATCGTTGCGCACAACAGGCCTCTTTGGGTATTGATATGTAATTAGACTAAAGGGGCATGCAGTCTATCTTTTTTAAAAGCGCTTCGCACAAAACCATTGTTCTCTAAGCCGCTAAGGCCTGCCTGAATAACTTGGTCTAAATAACGCTTCATGCGACTTTTTTGTACAACAATGTAAAAAAGTCGCGACTTATTGATACTTTGCTATCGTTTAGTCGCAATTAATGAAGGGTACGAACTCATGAACTCCGCTTTGGTCTGGTTTCGCCGTGATCTTCGGGATTACGACCATGCCGCTTTCTATGCTGCACTGACGGCTGCTCGGCAGGTTTATTGCGTTTTTGTGTTTGATACGACAATCTTGAACGACCTGCCGCAAACAGATCGGCGCATCGATTTTATTCACGCCAGCGTAGCCGAATTGCAGGAAAGCCTTCGTCGCAAAGGGGGGAATTTGTTAGTGGTACAAGGTGACCCGGTAGTCGAAATTCCCGATTTGGCCAAGGCTTTAGGCGTTCAGTCCGTTTTTGCTAATCGTGATTACGAACCCGCTGCCCTTACCAGAGATAGAAATGCGGCTGAGCGATTGGCAGAATCCGGGATCAGGTTCGCGTTAACTAAAGATCAGGTGATTTTTGATGGTGATGAGGTACTGACGCAAAGTGGCACCCCTTACACGGTGTTCACGCCCTACAAAAATAACTGGCTGAAACGGCTTAGTAGCCCCGGTGGGGATTTTTTCCTCAAAGCCTATCCAGTGGATCAATACCTGAATCGGCTAGTCCAAGCCAAACCGGAGATCGCCAAGCGCTACCCCTTGCCATCGCTGTCCACCTTGGGTTTCACCCCCAGCAATCTGGCGGAATTGAGAATTGCCTCCGGCATGAGCGGAGCCGCCCAGTTATGGGCTGATTTTCAAACCCGGATCAGCGATTACAAAATTGCGCGCGATTTTCCTGCCATTCGCGGCGTTTCCTATCTTTCGTTTCACCTGAGATTTGGCACGGTTTCCATTCGAGAACTTGCCGCTTTTGCCTTTAGAAAAAATGGGGAAGGGGCAACCACATGGCTCAGCGAACTGTGCTGGCGTGATTTCTATTTTATGATTCTGCAGCACTTTCCACGCGTAGAGCATGCCTGCTTTAAACCAGAATTTGATGCGCTCCAGTGGGAAAAATGGCCCGAGGGATTGCTCGCTTGGCAAGAAGGAAGAACTGGCTACCCGATGGTTGACGCAGCGATGCGGCAATTGGCCCACAGTGGCTTTATGCACAACCGCTTGCGAATGATTGCCGCCGCTTTTCTAACCAAGGATTTAGGGATTTCCTGGCAAGCCGGAGAAGCTTGGTTTGCCCTCCATCTCAACGATTTTGATCTGGCAGCGAATAACGGTGGCTGGCAATGGTCAGCCTCAACGGGCTGCGATGCACAGCCTTGGTTTCGCATCTTTAACCCCGTCACCCAATCTGAAAAATTCGACCCACAAGGAAAGTTCATCCGCCGTTATGTACCCGAACTGGCCGGTGTGCCCGACAAGTTCATTCACGCGCCATGGACCATGTCGTCGCAACAACAGGCCGCATCGGGAGTGATAATCGGACGGGATTACCCATTGCCAATAGTTGACCATGCGCTCGCACGCAAAGCTACGTTAGCCCGGTTTGAACAGGTAAAATCGGGGGCATGAGTTCTTCTAATTCCCCACACTCCCCGCTCTCCTTGGTTATTCCTTCTCAACCCATCCCAACGCCACCGGTTGTTTTGGTATTTGCGGCCAGCGACCCATCAAGCGGCGCCGGCATTCAGGCCGACATTCTGACCTTGGCAAGCCTCGGCTGCCATCCGCTTACCGTGATTACTGCGCTGACAGTGCAAGATACGCTGGGCGTGGAAAGTGTGCATCCCATTGCTGCCGAACTGGTAGAAGCGCAGGCTCGCACCATTCTCGAAGACATCCCCGTCGCGGTATTCAAGGTGGGCGTGTTGGGCAGCATCGAAAACATCGTGACGGTTGCTCAAATTCTTTCCGACTACCCGGATATTCCGCTGGTGCTCGACCCCGTATTAGCTTCTGGACGAGGCGACAGTTTCAGCAACGAAGCAATTCTCGACGCCATGCGTGAACTGCTGTTACCGCAAACCACCGTCATCACGCCCAATACACACGAAGCCGCCCGGCTTTGCCAGTTCGATGACGATGATGACGCCATGGATATGGAAGCAGAGGAAAGCGACCCCGAGTCCTTGCTAGAAGAACACGACCCGGATGCTTTATTACCCGGCGAACTCCCTCCCCGTGAAGAAGAAACTGCGCAAACAATGCCTGACTTTGATCGCCTCGCCGCGCATCCGCGCTTACTGAATGAAACCAATCCGATTCAACCCGATGACGAATATGAACAACTGGCGGGGCCATTGCTGGCCATGGGCGCGCAGTACGTTTTGATTACCGGTACCCACGCCCATACGCCGGATGTGTGTAATCGACTGTATGGCGAACAGGGGTTGATGACGGCACAAACTTGGCCTCGTTTACCCGGGAACTATCATGGCTCGGGTTGTACGCTAGCCTCAGCCGTTGCCGCTGGGCTTGCGACCGGTTCCAGCGTCGAAGAGGCCTGCCAAGAAGCACAGGAGTACACGTGGCAAACATTGGCCAATGGCTTCCGGCCTGGGATGGGGCAATTTATTCCAGACCGCTTGTTCTGGGCCCGCGAGGATGACAAAACCAAGTGAGCCACCCTGTGTTACGTGGTTTATATGCCATCACTCCGGATATCACAGACACCCATTTGCTGATTGAGCAAGTACAAGCGGCGCTGACTGGCGGTTGTCGACTGGTGCAATACCGTGACAAGCTAACTGACGCACCTACCCGTCGCCTACGCGCCCAGCAACTCCTAGACTGCTGCCGATCCGCCAACGCCACGCTAATTATTAATGATGATGTGGAACTCGCGTTACAGATTGGCGCCGATGGTGTTCATCTCGGAGGCGAGGATGGTGACTGGGCGGCGGCCCGGTCAGCCCTTGGGCCAAACCGGATACTGGGCACTTCGTGTTACGCCGATTTGGCAAACGCTGAAAAAGCCGTTGCGGCTGGTGCCAGCTATGTTGCCTTCGGCGCTATGTTTCCCTCGGCTACCAAACCCAACGCCCCGTCAGCCTCCCTCGAACTCGCTGGTCGCGCTCACCACCAACTACCTATTCCGATTTGTGCAATAGGCGGAATTACCGTCGACAATGTTGCCTCTCTGCTTATTACAGGGGTCGACATGGTCGCTGTAATTACCAATCTATTCTTAGCCCCGAACATCGCCGCGCGTGCGGCTGAATTCCAACGCCTTTTTCAGGAAACCTGACGATGACTTCACGTAAGAAAACCCACAACCAAGCCCTCTTTGACCGTGCCCAGCGCCACATTCCGGGTGGAGTTAACTCACCCGTGCGCGCTTTTCGTTCTGTCGGTGGCGCGCCTTGTTTTATTGAGCGCGCTGAAGGCTGTCGAATACAGGACGCTGACGGTCAGTGGTACACCGATTACGTGGGCTCTTGGGGCCCGATGATTGCCGGTCACGCCAACCCGAAAGTCATCAAAGCGGTACAAGAAGCCGCCGTCAAAGGCTTGTCATTTGGCGCGCCCACTGCCGGCGAAATTGAGCTAGCGGATCTCCTCTGCGAACTGGTGCCGTCAATGGACATGGTCCGCTTAGTGTCCTCCGGCACCGAAGCCACCATGAGCGCCATTCGTTTGGCCCGTGGTTACACCGGTCGTGACCTACTAATTAAATTTGAAGGCTGTTACCACGGTCATTCGGACAGTCTGCTGGTCAAGGCCGGCTCTGGCGCGCTGACCTTTGGTAACCCGTCTTCTGCTGGCGTTCCCGCTGACCTTGCAAAACATACGATGGTGCTGGCTTACAACAGTGTTCAGGAATTGACTGACGCTTTTGCCCAGCATGGCGACAAGATAGCTGCGGTTATCGTCGAACCGGTGGTCGGCAACATGAACCTGATTGCCCCGCAACAAGCCTTCTTACAAGCCATGCGCGACCTCACCGCCCAACACGGCGCCGTCCTAATTTTTGACGAAGTGATGACCGGTTTCCGGGTCGGCTTGAAGAGCGCCCAAGGGCTATTTGGCATCACCCCTGACCTTTCCACCTTCGGCAAGGTTATTGGGGGGGGCATGCCGCTGGGTGCCTTTGGGGGTAAACGCGAGATCATGGGAAAAATCGCCCCACTTGGCCCGGTTTATCAAGCCGGAACGCTGTCCGGCAATCCCGTCGCGGTGGCTGCCGGGCTGGCCCAACTTGACATCATCCAAACGCCTGGCTTCTACGAAAGCCTGACCGCAAAAACAAAAATGCTCTGTGATGGTTTAGTCGCCGCCGCCCAAAAACATGGCGTAGCCTTTGCCGCCCAAAATATTGGCGGCATGTTCGGACTCTATTTCGCCGAAAAATGCCCCGCCACCTACGACGAAGTGCTGGCCTGCGACAAGGAAGCCTTTAACCGTTTCTTCCATGCCATGCTCGATGCGGGTCACTATTTTGCCCCCTCTGCCTTTGAAGCAGGCTTCGTCTCCGCCGCCCATAGTGAAGCCGATATTGCGGGAACGATTGCGGCAGCCGACGCTTATTTTTCTGGTATTACAACGCGCTAATTCAACGTGAAAAGTAGTTCCTGCCCTGAAAACTGTCGCCTAGAAAAAAACTCGGCGCTAGCTCTCGACAAATTGCTTGTCGAGCATGGGCGTTTGCGGGCCTTGCTCGACAACATCCCGGATGTCGTTTTCTTCAAAGACCCAAACGGCGTCTTTCTAGACTGCAATGCCGCGTTCACCGATTTGCTGGGTTATTCCCGTTATGAAGTCATCGGCAATACCGATCGTGCTATTGCCGATGCCGACAAGTACGAGCGACTGAAAGCGCAGGATCGGCAAGTTATTGAACAAGAATCGCCGCTACGCATACACGACACTTGGAAGAACTACCTTGGTCAGACTATTGAAATGGATGTCATCAAGGCACCGGTATTCAACGACCAAGGCGAACTGCTTGGCATTCTGGGGATTGGCCGAGACATTACCCATCAGCGTGAAATGGAAGACCGGCTGCGTTATTTAGCCCACCACGACCCCCTGACGCATCTGCCCAACCGGGCCTTGCTAGCGGAAAGGGTGGCACAGGCCATGACGGAGGCAACCTACCGCAATACCCTGATGGCCGTTTGTTACATTGATCTGGATGGTTTTAAACCGGTCAATGACACCTATGGTCACGCTGAGGGAGATCGTTTACTGATTGAAATTTCTGGCCGGCTACAACACTGTCTGCGGCTAGGTGACACAGTCGCCCGCCTTGGCGGTGATGAATTTTCCATTTTGTTGGCTGACCTCGACAGTGCCGACCACGCCAAAATACTGCTGGCGCAAGCTTTAGCCGCGATTGCCTTGCCTTTCCAGATCCACCCCGAAGCCAGCGTCAGCGTCTCCAGTAGCATTGGTTACACCCTGTACCCCATTGATAACGTTGATGCAGATGCCTTGCTACGGCATGCCGATCAAGCGATGTATCACGCCAAAATGGCGGGCCGTAACCGCATCCACCAGTTTGATTTGGTGCAAGATAAACGCGAGCGGAGTCATCTGGAAATCTGTGAACGGATTGCTTCTGCCGTTAGCCATGAAGAACTGGTGCTGTATTTCCAACCCCTGGTGGATATGCGCAAAGGCACCGTTGTGGGGGCAGAAGCCCTGGTTCGCTGGCAGCATCCAGAACGCGGACTGTTACTACCGTGCGAGTTTCTACCGCTCATTGAAGATACCGACGTGATTGTTCAGTTGGGCTACTGGGTACTATCCCATGCCTTAGCTAACCTTGATCTCTGGCAAAAACAAGGACTTGAGCTTCAGATTGGGGTCAATATCGCAGCCCGCCAATTCATGGACCCCAAGTTTGTCAGCCACCTCTCAACGCTGTTAGCGCACTATCCCAATATCAAGCCCTCTCAACTTGAACTGGAGATTCTGGAAACTGCCGCGCTTGAAGACATGGGCCATGTTTCAGTTCTGATGGCGGAATGTTGTCGGCTGGGGGTACGTTTTGCACTGGATGATTTCGGCACGGGTTATTCATCACTGACCTATCTCAAGCATCTGTCAGCCGATACCCTGAAAATCGACCAGTCTTTTGTTCGTGACATTCTGGACGACCCGGAAGATTTGGCAATTGTTGAAGGCATTTTGGGCTTGACTCACGCCTTCAAGCGACACGCCATCGCCGAAGGGGTGGAAACCATCGAACACGGGATTTTGTTGCTACACCTTGGTTGCGACTATGCCCAAGGTTACGGCATTGCTCGCCCGATGCCCGCCGCTCAGTTAGCGGATTGGGTGCAACAATTTGAACCCGACCCCGGCTGGATCACCAGCACCACCTTGCGCTGGAATCTGGAAAATTTTGCCCTGGTTGCCGCTGAAGTCGAGCACCGCCATTGGATTGACCTGATTGAACAAGCCACCAAAGGAAAAGTGGTGCTTTCCGAACAGCAGTTACAGCAACTCCATGAAGCCGAACCTTGTCGTTTTGGGACTTGGTGCACCCATGCGGGCAACGATCAGTTTGCTCACATTGATGAGTTTGCCTGCATCCTACCTTTGCATAACCAGCTACATTTACTGGCTGAGTGCGTCGCTACCGACTTGCGCGATGGCAACACCGAAGGGGCTACCGCTAAATTCCCTGCGTTACACATCGCCTATACCGCATTTATTGACGCACTAAGTACCTTGCAAGTGGTAGCCGCCATGGGCGTACTCACCTAATTCGTTAATCACATAACAAAATTACTTATCCGTCTTTGTTGGCATATCAACATCCCCTAAAGTAGGGACCTTGATCCTCTAAAGCCACTTTAAGGAAACCGCCATGAAACGCTTATCCCACCTCATCGCCAGCGCAGCCTTACTTGCCGCAAGCGCTATGGCACACGCGGATAGTTCCTTGTTGAACGCTTCTTACGATGTCGCTCGTGATGTCTATAAAGACTACAACCCACTATTCCAGAAATACTGGAAAGCCAAAACCGGCGAAAGCGTTGAGCTGAAGCAATCACACGGCGGGTCATCCAAGCAGGTTCGCGCAGTAGCCGATGGACTGGAGGCTGATGTGGTCACGATGAATCAGACCAACGATATTGAGTTTCTGGCGGAAAAGGGATTAGTTGCCAAAGATTGGGCCAAGAAATTCCCAAACAACGCCTCGCCCTACACCTCAACCATGGTGTTTATCGTGCGCAAAGGAAACCCGAAAAACTTGAAAGACTGGGCTGACCTTGCGGCACCGGGTATCCAGATCATCATTCCGCACCCTAAAAATACCGGCAATGGGCGTAATACCTATTTATCGGCTTGGGCGTGGGCCTTAAAACAACCCGGTGGCAATGAGGCTAAAGCCCAAGAATTTCTCGGCAAATTGCTGAAAAATGCCCCCCTGTTTGCCGCCGGTGGTCGCGACGCCACTACCACTTTCATGCAGCGTCAGCTAGGTGATGCGCTGATTACATTCGAGTCTGAAGCTGAAATGATTGCCAAGGAATTCGGCAAAGGCAATTTCGAGGTGGTTTACCCAAGCCTGACCCTGCAGACCGAATTCCCCGTGGCTGTGGTTGAAAAAGTAGTCGATAAAAAAGGGACTCGAAAACAGGCACAGGCTTATCTTGACTACTTGTGGTCTAAGGAAGGGCAAGAGAATGCGGCGCAAAATTACCTGCGCCCACGCGATAGTGAATTGCTGAAGAGATACGCCCCATTTTTCCCCCCGGTAAAGACCTTTACCGTGGATGAGGTGTTTGGTAGTGCCAACAAGGCCTTTGCGACTCACTTCAAGGATGGTGGTAGTTTTGACCAGATTTATCAGAGCAAATAAAACCGCATGAGTCTTCAATCTCTTGGCACTTCACCTCACTCGCCGCGTCATCAGCGAGTTTTGCCGGGCTTCGGCTTGGCACTCGGCTATACGTTGGTTTACCTGTCGATTCTGATTTTGCTGCCCCTCGGCGGCATGATCCTGAAAACGTCTGAATTGGGGCTTGGTCAGATCATCGACATCGCCCTAAGTGAACGCTCACTCGCTTCTTTTCGGGTGACCTTTGGCGCCTCGCTGATTGCCGCGCTAACCAATGCAGTTTTTGGATTGATCGTAGCTTGGGTGCTGGTGCGTTATTCCTTTTTCGGCAAACGGTTTGTCGATGCCCTAGTTGATTTACCCTTTGCGTTACCCACCGCTGTTGCAGGCATTACGCTGGCAACCATCTACGCCGGCAATGGTTGGCTGGGGCAGTTTATTGAGCCGATGGGGTTTAAGGTCGCCTACACCCCGTGGGGGATTGTGGTCGCACTGACGTTCGTCACGCTGCCCTTTGTCGTGCGAACACTCCAACCGGTGATTGAGGACATTGAAGCCGAAGTAGAGGAAGCGGCTGCGTCACTCGGCGCTTCCCGCTGGCAAACCTTTTCCCGTGTAATTTTCCCGGCCATTTTCCCGGCACTGCTGACCGGCTTTGCGCTGGCGTTTTCACGGGCCGTTGGCGAATACGGCTCGGTCATTTTCATCGCCGGCAACTTGCCGATGATTTCTGAAATCACCCCACTGCTGATTATCTCCAAGTTGGAACAGTACGACGTACTAGGGGCAACCGCGCTCGCCGTCGTGATGCTGGCGATTTCCTTCGTGCTTTTGCTAGGCATCAACCTCCTGCAATACTGGGCCGCAAATCGGCACAAAAACACTGAACCTTTGGAAGCCGCTGCCGGCAAGGCTGCGGCTAAGAAGGTAGCCACATGAGCCAGCATCAATCCACTCGCCGAGCAACGGAGGAATCCCCTTGGGTCCGTTATGTGTTGCTCACCGTTGGACTGAGCTTCCTGTTTTTCTTCCTGGGACTGCCCTTGCTGGCCGTATTCGTCGAAGCCTTAGCCCAAGGATTACCGACCTATCTGGAAGCTCTAAAAGAACCCGAAGCCCGATCAGCCATGCTACTGACCATTGGCATTGCATTGGCCGTTTTACCGTTCAATATTGTTTTTGGGGTCGCTGCGGCTTGGGCCATCGCCAAATTTGATTTTCGGGGAAAAAGCCTGCTGCTGACGCTGATTGATTTACCGTTTGCGGTGAGTCCGGTCGTAGCCGGTTTGATTTTCATTCTGTTGTTTGGTGCGCAAGGGACATTTGGCCCTTGGTTAGCCGCACACGACATCCGGATCATTTTTGCCGTGCCCGGCATGATTATCGCCACCCTGTTTATTACCTTCCCGTTTATTGCCCGCGAACTCATCCCCTTAATGCAGAGCCAAGGCAAGGATGAAGAAGAAGCCGCCGTTTCACTGGGTGCTTCCGGCGGGCAAATGTTCTGGCGAGTCACGTTACCAAATATCAAGTGGGGCCTGCTCTACGGCATCATTTTGTCGAACGCGCGGGCGATGGGCGAGTTTGGCGCAGTCTCCGTCGTATCGGGCCACATTCGCGGCGAAACCAATACCCTGCCCCTGCATGTCGAAATTCTTTACAACGAATACAACGCCATCGGGGCTTTTGCCGCCGCCTCGGTCTTGGCCTTGCTGGCACTGGTTACGCTTGTCGCTAAAACCATCGTTGAATGGCGAATGAAAAAAGAAACCGACATGCTGAATACCGTGTTGGCACCGGAGAAAACACCGTGAGTATCGAAATTCGCAACATCAGCAAACGTTTTGGCAACTTTGTTGCACTAGACAACATCAATCTGGACATCCCCACCGGCGAATTGGTTGCGCTACTGGGACCTTCCGGGTGCGGAAAAACGACCTTATTACGCATCATCGCCGGGATGGAATCCGCCGATGAGGGCAGCGTCCTATTTTCTGGGGCCGAAGCGACTCATCTCCATGCACGGGACCGCAATGTCGGTTTTGTGTTCCAGCATTACGCGCTGTTCCGGCACATGACGGTCTTTGAAAACGTGGCATTTGGCTTACGCGTCAAGGCCAAAAAAGAACGCCCGCCGGAAGCTGACATTCGTCGCCGGGTGATGGAGCTGCTCGGCCTCGTCCAACTCGATTGGCTGGCAGACCGTTATCCGTCGCAATTATCGGGCGGTCAACGCCAACGAATTGCCTTGGCCCGGGCGTTAGCCGTTGAACCCAAGGTATTGCTGCTGGACGAACCTTTTGGTGCGCTTGATACCAAGGTGCGTAAAGAACTACGCCGCTGGTTACGTCATCTACACGACGACATGCACATCTCTTCGGTTTTTGTGACGCACGATCAAGAAGAAGCACTGGAAGTCGCCGACCGCGTGGTCGTGATGAACCAAGGTCGCATTGAGCAGATTGGCTCCCCGGACGAGGTTTACTCCAATCCAGCGTCACCTTTCGTTTATCAATTTCTGGGTAATGTGAATGTGTTTCACCATCGCGTTCATGGGGGATTTGCAGAAGTTGAACGAACGGCGGAAGGCACAGCGGATGCAACCGCCTTCGTTCGCCCACATGATATTGATCTTGCGCGCCATGCGTTACCCGATGGGCATCAGGCCACAGTGCAGCACGTTCACCCCATCGGGCCAGTGGTTCGGATTGAACTGTTACACGAAAATGAGATCGTAGAAGTCGAGCTTTCGCGCGAACGGCACGAAGCCCTGCAACTGGAAAATGGCCAGATCGTCTGGTTCCGCCCTCGGCAAATAAAAATTTTTGGGCAAAACCAAGTCTCTGTCACGGCCCCCGCTAAACAGGCCTTTTTGTTTTAACGAAGTTTTTGCTGGCACAATTCCAGACAGCGTAGGAAAACCGGCAAGGAGACCGTTGTGAATGTTCGTTTATGGGTAATAACCTTTTGTTGTGCGGCCAGTTGGTTCGGATTACCCCAACTCGCGCAAGCTGCCCCAAGTAGCGCGGCCGCTGAAGGAACATACCGTTTTTCTCCCGTTAACCAATGGGACATCCACAAAACTGCCGCCTACTGGAATCCCATCATCAAATACGTTAGCGACAAAAGCGGGGTAAAACTGGAACTCAAAATTGGCCGAACGTCAGCCGATACCACCGCTTATGTACTCGCCAGAGAAGTTGAGTTTGTTTTTTCAAATCATTTGTTTAGCCCCGAACGCGAACGGCTGGGCTGGACAGTTTTTGGCCGTCGCTGGACGCCTGCACTAAAAGGTCAGATCGCCGTTACCGCTGATTCACCCATCACCAAACTGGAAGAGCTGAAAGGCCAAGAAGTCGTTTTTGCTGGCCCAGAGGCCTTTATTGGCTACAAGGTTCCGTACGCTTACCTATTGTCCAAAGGCATCGACGTAAAGGTCGCTTTTGCGGGTAACCAAAATGCGGCGTTTGCCCAACTATTTGCAGGCAAAGCCAAAGCGGTTGGTAGTAACTCAGCGTTAATTGATGGAATTACCGCCCGCGAAAATAAAAAATTCAGGGTGTTGTGGACCTCCGAGGGATACCACGATTTAGCCTTGATGGCATCGAGCAAAGTACCCGAAAAAGATGTGAAGGCAGTTGCATCGGCCTTTATCAACATGCACCGCGACCCGCTGGGTAAAGCCATTCTTCTAAAAGCATCGGAAGAAGTTGGGCTGGACCCTCTGGCGCATTTCCTGCCAGCAACCAGCGAGGACTATGCGGCTTACCGCCGGTTTTACCAAGTCGCTCCGATTGAACTGCGCTGAACACGATGAGCCGCTTGGATCGAATTCTTCCCCAATCCCTAGTTGCTAGGGTTTATTCGCTGTACTCCGCGACACTTCTCCTATTCGTAGGTAGCAGCTTGGTTTTGTTTTATCAGTTTCAGTACAACGAAACGGTTGAAAAGGTGCAACGCTCTGCCACCATGCTCGTGGAAGTGGCCGCGCAGACTATTTCAGACAGCGCCATTATTGGCGATTACGACACCATTCAGCGCACCCTTCAGCGAGCTATCTCGGGTTCCCAATTCTCTTCCGCCAGCTTCATTGACCTAGATGGCGGGGTAATCACCGTAAGTTCCCCGCCCGACGAGGCAAAGGCACCAGACTGGCTACTTGAGGCTATCCGTGCCGATCTCTACGACGTTAATCGCACCATCTCTGCTGGCGGCAAAGACTATGGCGTTCTGCGCCTCGTGTTTTCGGCAGAAGAGATTGCCTATGGCCTATGGCAGCTGATCTATACCGTTCTCGATTTTGCGCTACTTTGTTTAATCGGCGGCATGCTGGCGATCTGGTTTCCGATTCGTCGCTGGCTGGGCACCTTGAGCCGGGTACACGTCTTCGAACAAGATTTCCGTAACGAAGGGAAAATCGCTGAATCAGCCCAGCTCATTAAGGACGTCCCCTCAGAATTTCGTCCCGCTTTTGAGGTTTTGCAAAGAACCACGGTCAGCTTGCAAAAGGAACTGGACTCCCGTGAACAAGCGCTGACAGCCCTGAGAGCAACGGTATCCAGTTTATTGCCTGAAGGCTGTACAGAAGAAACCGAGGGCGCCAGCGAGGATATTGCCGCGCTATCCGACGTCATTGCCAAACTGGTTCGAGAACGGGAAGCCCGCCGGCTAGAACTGGAGTTAGCCAAAACGGCCGCCGAAGAAGCCAACCGGACCAAAAGTGAGTTCTTGGCCAATATGAGCCACGAAATACGCACGCCCATGAATGGCGTTATCGGGATGGCTGAACTGGTTCTGGATACCCAGCTTGATGCAGAACAGCGTGATTGGGTCGAAACCATTCAGTCGTCAGCCCATCATTTGCTGGGCATCATCAACGACATCCTTGATTTTTCGAAGATAGAAGCCGGGAAGATGTCTATTGAAGAAATTCCGTTCAATATTCGTGACACCCTGAACGAAGTCATGACTTCCTTCGGTTTGCGCGCAAAAGAGAAACATCTCGATCTATTCTGCAACGTTCAGGATAACGTTTCCGCTTTAATAAGGTCTGACCCCATCCGGCTCAAGCAAATACTGTTCAATTTGGTTGGGAATGCCCTTAAATTCACGCCCCAAGGTTCAATATCGCTTGCCGCAACAGCCGAAAGTGACAGTAGCGGCATTCAACTGCTGCATGTTGTTGTTAAAGACACCGGGATTGGCATGTCACCCAGCCAAGTCAAACGTATCTTTGATGCGTTCTCCCAAGCTGATGGTTCTATTACCCGCAAATATGGCGGAACCGGTCTGGGCCTAACCATTACGCGTAGGCTCGTTGAGCTGATGGGGGGAACAATCTGGGTTGAAAGCACAGAAGGATGTGGCAGCGAATTCCACTTCACCCTCAAAATTGCCTAAGCTGAGTTTCCCCGAAAGAAAATCCAGTACGCACCACCAATGGCGCCTACCAGTGGAAGCTCAAATAAAAACGGGAATTCGAAAGCCAATCCCGTCAGAGAAAAAACCAGCAGCAGGTAAGCCAGCCATTTGAAGGTCAATGAGTTGCTAAAGTACGTCACGCGTTGGTCAATCTCAGTGTTTATTCAACCAGGCACGAATGATCTCGCTGATCTCTTTTGCCGTTTTTTGGGTTGACTCTTTGTCGCGCAGATCCAAGCCAACGACAGAACACTTAGCTTGTAGTTCCGATCGGTATTTTGCTATCGGTTCTTTTCTCGCAAATATCTTTTGCAAGGCAGAAGGTCGTTTCTGGGTCATCACGCAACACTCCTAATAAAGCTCAAAGTTAACCGTATACTGAGCCTGTAGCGCCACTTCCACAATCCAATACACACTCCTTGCCAACTCATCGATGAAATCTCGTGATTCTCGCCACTCCCGCCGCCTCTTGGCAAAGGATCTTGCCGCAGCAATGGCCGCCTTTCAGGCCGCCGTTATCATCCCTCGATGCCCTACGTGCGCGAATCCTTGTTGCAAACTTGAGACGCTTGTCCTCGAACTGAACTGGAAACAACTCAAGTCGTTTTGGCAGCTCGCAGAGCCGCGTACTGTCTTCGACAAACGCCTCTCCACAGGTAAGGGCCCCAAGGAAGTTCGTGCAGGGAATGGGCTCTACTACATCCATGGCAAAGCCTGTCCCGCTTACGACGAGGAACGTACGTCGTGCCGAGTCTACGATCAGGAAATCAAGCCAGTGGGTTGCACTGACTTCCCGGTATACCAAGATCAAGACTGCATCATTGCAGACCTTCGCTGTGAAGCGGTAGACCTCAAGGTGCTGGAGGCTTGGGTTGCTCGAACTATTGGACAAGGCTTTCGGATTACCCAATCTGCCGATAAAGAATTCCCTTTCTTAGTCACGCTATCGGTAAAAAAGAGCCTAACTCTATAATCCAGAAGGGGTTTTGAAAGTTACCCACAAAAACTGTGGATAACTCTGTGAAAAACCGGTGAATTACGCTTATACATGACCGCCCCAACAGGCTCACCTTGATCCTGATTAAAAATTAAGCAAAATTTATTTCTATTTAAAATCAATGAATTAAGCGTGGCGGTATTTGTCAATAGCGATTTTGCTCAAACCGTATAATTTTTTCAGCTAAAAAATAAATCTGGGTATAACCCATGTCGCAGAGGGAGCAGATTTGGTGTTTTTTTGTCAAATTTTTGGAGCTGCTGTACTTGCAGTTCTTGGGCTTTTGTCGGGTGTAGCGCACGCCCAGGCAAACAAGGCTTGGATTCCGCTTCAGCCTTTTGGCCAAGCCAAGGAACCTGCTGCCGTTTCACCTTACCTTGGTAAAGGTGGCGTACTACAAAACGGTAACCTTGAATCTACGGATGGCCGCCCAAGGAATGAGGATGCTTTCCAGCAGCAACTTCGCAATTTGATTTTGAGGAAGAACGCGACTTCTCCTTCTAAAACTTCGGGCATTGCACCCACTGAATTACCAAATCTATCAGCGTCCGTTCACTACTTCACACAAGGGCAACGCTACTGGAACGGAGAGTTCGGTTACCCCAAAAATGAAAAGTTAGCGGTGGATATGCTTCGACTTGCAATGGATGCCAATTACCCACCAGCGCTGTATCAACTGGGTAGGTTGTATATGACGGGTAGTGGTGTATTGCAGGATGAGGCGCTAGGTACTGAACTGCAAAATCGCGCACGCCTATTAGGCCTAGCGGAATACGACGCTGTGCAAATCAACACTGATGCGGTCTATCGAGCAAACGTACAGCGGCAACCCAGCGGGGAATTATAATCGCGCCACTTTCTTCTATCAACGCAGACACCATTCTGACGCGCTCATGAATCTTCTCCGCACGCTGGCAACGGTCAGTGGTATGACCCTGTTATCCCGCATTCTGGGTTTTGTCCGGGATTTTGTGATTGCCCGAACCTTTGGGGCCGGCTTGGCGACAGATGCATTTTTTGTGGCCTTCAAACTGCCCAATCTGTTGCGCCGGATGTTTGCGGAAGGGGCTTTTTCCCAAGCCTTCGTACCGATTCTTGGCGAATATAAAAACCAGCGCGGCGAGGCGGAGACACAAACCCTGCTGAATGATGTCGCCAGCGTACTGACGTTGGCCTTATTAGCCGTAACCACTATTGGGGTTATTGGCGCCCCTTGGCTAGTATGGATTTCCGCACCGGGTTTTGTCTCTGAGCCAGACAAATTCGATCTGACCGTCACCCTGACCCGCATTACCTTCCCCTACATTTTTTTCATGTCCTTGGTCGCACTGGGCGCAGGTATTCTGAACACATGGAGTCGTTTTGCCATTCCGGCATTCACCCCAACGCTGCTCAATGTGGCATTCATTGCGATGGCTTTATGGGCCGCCCCCTACTTCGAGCCACCCGCCTTAGTGCTGGCTTGGTCCGTATTTCTGGGCGGCATTTTGCAGCTTGGCTTGCAGATGTGGGCACTAAAAAAACTAGGCCGCTTGCCAACGCTTTCGCTGAATATCTGCGCGGCTTGGCGTAATGATGGTGTCAAGCGGGTTCTGCGTTTAATGGCACCGGCCATTCTGGGCGTCTCGGTTTCCCAGATCAGCCTACTCATCAATACGGTGTTTGCCTCTTTTTTGGCTCACGGCAGTGTTTCTTGGCTTTACTACGCAGATCGCCTGATGGAGTTTCCTGCTGGGTTATTAGGGGCCGCACTCGGCACCATCCTGTTGCCGTCACTCACCAAACACCATGCCAACCAAGACACTGCGGAATATTCCCGCCTGCTGGATTGGGGGCTACGACTGACCCTATTGCTGGCGGCCCCCTCCGCCTTAGGGCTGGCCTTGCTGGCGGACCCGCTAATTGCCACTTTATTTTTCCACGGTGCTTTTACCGCCCAAGATGTTCAACAAACCAGTTCGGCATTGATGGCTTATAGCATTGGCCTTACCGGAATGATTCTGGTGAAAGTGCTGGCCCCCGGCTTTTATGCCCGCCAAAACATTCGTACACCCGTCAAAATTGCGTTGGTTTCACTGGTCGCCACACAGATCATGAACCTCTGTTTCATCATTCCCTTAAGCCATGCCGGGTTAGCACTTTCGATTGGCTTAGCCGCCTGCCTGAATGCCGGATTGTTATACCGGGGCTTACGCGAACAAGGGGTTTATCAGCCGCAGCCCGGATGGGGGAAATTCACCCTGAAGTTGCTAGCCGGGTTGTTGGTGATGTCCATTCTGGTCTGGTCTACACGTGGACAAACTGCCGACTGGCTGGCCGCAACCACCGTTGGCCGCCTAGCTTGGCTGGGGTGGTTATTGCCGTTGGCCATTGTCGGCTATTTTGCCACCCTTGCCCTACTGGGATTCCGTTTAGCGGACTTCAAGCGACAAGCCTAAAAATTTACCCCCAAGTGGCTAAGCCTCTTCCAGATCCGATTCCAAGTCGTCAGAAGCCAATCCTTCTGCTTCGCTGCCGACATACCTAAGCGCTTCTGCGGCGGGAAGTGCTTCCACCTCTTTAAGTTTGCGGGACAGCACCCGCGTCCGGGTTTCTGCTTTTCCAATGCTGTTGCTGGCTTCTTCCAACTTCTTCTTGGTATGCGCCAATGCCTCGCCAAATTTACCGAACTCGCTTTTTACCGCACCCAGAATTGACCAAACTTCGGCAGAACGTTGTTCAATGGCCAGTGTTTTGAATCCCATTTGCAGGCTATTCAGCATGGCCGCTAAGGTGGTCGGGCCAGCGATATTGATCCGCCATTCCCGTTGCAAGGTTTCCGCCAAACCGGGGCGGCGCAACACTTCCGCGTAAAGCCCTTCAATCGGCAAATAAAGAATAGCGAAATCAGTAGTAGCAGGGGGCGAGACGTATTTTTCTCGAATAGTGCGAGCTTCATGCTTCAGGCGCTGCTCTAAACTGCGAGCGGCGGCTTCCACCGCAACAGGATCAACTTGGTCCTGCGCCTCTTGTAGCCGCTGGTAATCCTCTAGCGGGAATTTGGCATCAATGGGCAACCACACCGGGCTCTCGTTGCCGGGTAAGCGAATTGCAAATTCGACGCGGTCATTACTGCCGGGGCAGGTAGCAATATTTTCTGCGTACTGTTCCCGGGTCAAAATTTGTTCGAGCAATGATCCCAGTTGAACCTCACCCCAGGTGCCGCGCGTTTTGACATTAGTAAGCACCCGCTTCAGGTCACCCACCCCCGTAGCCAAGGTTTGCATCTCCCCCAAACCCCGGTGAACCTGCTCCAGCCGTTCGCTGACCAATTTGAAGGATTCGCCCAGTCGTTGTTCCAGTGTCGCGTGCAGTTTTTCGTCCACCGTTTGGCGCATCGCTTCGAGCTTACTGGCGTTATCGGTCTGCAGCGCTTGCAAACGGAGCTCAACCGCCACTCGCAGTTGTTCAAAACGCTCATCCAAGGTGCCAGAAAAACGGCTCAAATCTTTGGCAAAGGCATCTAGCCGCTCACCTTGCAAGCTACCCAATTGCACCACTTGCGCAGTTAATGTCTGAGCCAATCGATTAGAAGATTGCGCCTGTTCCTCGCGATCACGAAAGGATTCTTCAGCAGATTCACGACGGCCTCTGGCCAGCTCTTCTCGTAGCTCCCGCTCAAGTCGAGCCAGTCCATCCTGCAACGCAGCTTGCATTTGTGACTGCCAAATAGCCGAATCAGTAGCATCTCGCATCTGGCTTTTCCGCTGCCAAGACGCCACCAGATACCCCGCTCCCAACCCAATGACCGCCGTAGCGCCAATCACCCAACCCACCCATTCCGGCATATTCATCCCATTTCCTTCCAAAACGATTCCCGCAAACGCTATAATCGCGCCCCGTTAGATTTACTTTGCCTTCCTGCCCGGGTGGTGAAATAGGTAGACACAAGGGACTTAAAATCCCTCGGTAGAAATACTGTACCGGTTCGACTCCGGTCCCGGGCACCAAATAACAATCCATGCAAGTGCAGTATAGACCTATAACCCGCTCCCTCACAAAGAATGCGGGTTTTTTATTGTCCGGGTTGGTGCAGTAACATCCATTGAAATCCGATGATTTTTGCAGTAAGTTTCGCAGTAACTGCTTTTTTACCTGTTACTGCACAAGAAAGTTACTGCAATGGCCATTCAATTACTGACAGACCAAGGGATTAAAAACCGCCTCAAGACTGGCGAGACTAGCCGGCTGGATGATGGCGGTGGGCTTTACCTGTTGCCAAAGGGTGAAGCGGTTGGTTATTGGCGTTTTGATTACACAAGCAACGGCAAACGCAAGACCTTATCAATGGGCACCTATCCTGCTGTGACACTTTCGCTGGCCAGAAAGAAAGCCGTGGAATCGAGGGAGCTTGTTGAGCATGGCACAGACCCAAGTGACCTACGCAAAGCAGCAAAGGAAGTGCAAGCCAAGAACAACGAGGACAAGCGACGGCTTAATGCTGGCCTTCCTGCTGTTGATTCGTTTGAGGCAATCGCCCGGGAATGGCACCAGATGAAAAAGCCTTCATGGTCAAAGA
>JBEGTT010000127.1:0-8925 GCA_041179245.1 Pseudomonadota bacterium | reverse complement strand
CCATTGAAACAGCGGCCAAGGAAATAGCTAGCGGAAATCAGGATCTGTCTAGCCGGACGGAAGAGCAAGCTAGCAGCCTAGAGGAAACCGCTAGTTCAATGGAAGAGTTGAATTCCACCGTCAAACAGAATGCGGAGAATTCACAAAAGGCCCATGAATTAGCCATGCGTAGTAATGAGGTTGCTGCCCGAGGCGGCCAGATGGTTAAGCAGGTCGTGCACACAATGTCGGGTATTCAGGAAAGCTCAAAACGAATCGCCGAGATTATTGGTGTCATTGATGGCATTGCGTTCCAAACGAACATTCTGGCGCTCAATGCGGCCGTTGAGGCTGCCAGAGCGGGTGAGCAGGGACGTGGTTTTGCCGTTGTGGCCACTGAAGTGAGAAGTCTGGCTCAACGCTCTGCTGGTGCGGCCAAACAGATCAAGGATTTGATTTCCGAAAGTGCTTCCAAGGTAGAAGCCGGGTCTGACTTGGTTGAAGAGGCTGGAAGGACAATGGATGAGGTTGTGACTAGCTTTGACCAAGTGGCTCATCTGATCACGGAAATTAGTAACGCGAGCCTTGAACAGAGTCATGGGGTTGAACAGGTTGCACAGGCTGTCGGGCAGATGGACGAAGTCACACAACAAAATGCGGCTTTGGTTGAAGAGGCTGCAGCGGCGGCTGAAAGTCTAGAGGATCAAGCTAACAGCTTGGTCCAAGCGGTTAACGCATTCAAGCTCCATTGACCCCCCCCCGAACAGGCCTGCTTGGAGCGAGGTTGAGTAACCGTTGGTGCCGGGACCTGAATCAAATAGTCATCTGCACGCCTTGCTAATACTAGGTTTTGCCATTCTCCAATATCAGAGTTACTGCGATAGTTACTGCACTTTCGATTTGCTGCCCCCGTTTTGCCTATATTTTAGGCAGTTCTATATTAACCCTAACAGAGCATCACACCGCCTAAAAGCCCCGAATTGTTCAGTATGTTTTCCATGTGCTTATTTTCGACTTTTCGAGGTTGGAATTACCCGCAGCGAAAAAACATTCAAAAGGACCCGCAACCCCAAACCTTTCCATTCTGTTGTTCAGTTGCTGAACAACTAGACAACCCGACATAGATAAAATTTCGCAAACAAAAACCACTCCCCAACAACACAAACGCGTGTATTTTTTCACCGCTTAAACCTTACCCCCTGCTTTTTTGAGTGGGATAACTGGGATAATCGGGATAGGCAGCCGGGAAGCCCCATGAATACTAGGTTTGTGCTAGGCCGGTTATGCAATACAATTCAAAAAACACTGGGATAGACTGGGATAAATTAACAAAAATAACAGGTTTTTTGACCAAAAACAGGGGGTTTTGTCTTGTCGCCACCAAAAAGAAGGGGCGCACTAGCGCCCCGATCTTCACCACGATCTGCTGAACAACAATCAATTAGCGGTATCAATAGCCCCTTGCATCGCCGCCATAAACTTACCGGGAAACACCGCATCAACCGTTTTCTGTGCAACCTCGGCAAAACTAAGTCGCTGGCCATAAGATGGTCGGCTAATGAATACCAGCGCCATTGCAAAACTGTTATGGCTTCCACGGCCCCACGCTTTCCGTTTGGCAATCCCAACAGGAACCCCGTTTCGCTTTAATACAAAGTACTGTTGCTGCTTGCTAGCCGTTCTATTCATGTTTCTGGTAGTCCGCAGCGCCTGCATATCACTTAGTAACTGGGTATATTGAAACTTACACGAATTAGACCCAGTGGCACGGGCGGCATATTTACCACTCGGCAGAATACCGGCGTTCCTGAGTAACCTCTCTGCTTTCCCTAGCACTCGATCACCCCCAAAGACGTGAGGCGTAAGAATATCGTTTGCCGTTGTTCCGTCGCCGCCGTTTTTCGCCCCAATCGTCGCCACCAGCATCTGCTTTGTCGAGGGTTTGATATAAAGCCCGTTCAACACCCAGCGAGACGGTTTTTTGAATTTATTTCTCATCTCATCAACCATTGCAGCTTTAACCGCTTTGGCCGTTTCGTTAATCGCTTTGGAAGCTGCAAAATTGGCTTGTTTCTCAATTTTTTTTAGCTTTTCCATTGCCCTGCTTAAATCAACACTGATTGAAACCATGATTTTCTCCTTTATTTGAATGCCCAAATTCCCGGCCACCTATCGCGCCCATTCCGTTGATCTGGGTCAGACTTACAGGGCTTATATCCCTCGCATCGTCTTAGCCATTCAGGGTTTGGGGTATATCCCCGCGCCGCCACAACCAAACCACTACTAACCGCGATACAGCGCCCATTCCAAGCTCGGTTAAGACACTCACAGCATCGCCGCCGATCATCGCCAAGCCGATACGGGTGATTAATTCCCGGCAAGTAATCAAACTCACCAGAGCCAGCGTCTGTATCTTCAATTTGTGGGCTGTTATCTAGCTCAGATTCTGAAAGTAAACGACCATAAATCGCGCCCCAGTCCAAACCCTGCACGATCACCCACCCTCATCGTTAAACATGCTCGGTAGGATATGGACAACCCGCTTTTGTCCCTCAGTCGGAAGGCTTGTTTTTGTTATCCACTTAGCGCGGCCAGCTTCCTTTCCAGCTTGGCAATAACCACGGGAAACCAGCAAATCACCCACACTGGCCGGGTCGCGGCCTTTGCAAAATACCGATCTAAATACCTCCGGCCAAATATAGAAGTGGTGCCCGGTATCGCCTGCCTCTGATTGTCGGTATCCGTACCGATCAGGCTTACCCGGCGAATGGTCTCCGGTTTTATTGGCTGGTCTATCCCAATCAGTGAAGGCGCTATCGTTCTTTCTAAGCAAGATTTCTCGGATATGATCGATTACGATCCTATCTTCCGAATTCCCTTGCCCACCGCGCTTTGCAACCCATGCCCTGAAGCATGTAATTGCCGCGTGTATCGCTTCGCCTTTGTCCCATCCGGTTATCCCCCATTCGGTAGCAAGCTCGCCAGCCGCAGCCACCAACCCAAACCGCGCCGCTACTCTCCTACTTTGTCCGTGCGCGTCATCTTTGAGCGTGTGCTGTTCAAAGCTCTTTACGCATGCCTTGATAACTTCGGGAATGTCGCTCTGATTCGCTACTAGTTGAGTTAAAAACGCATGAAATGGAGTTCCGTAATACGCTTTAGCAGCCTTTTCAATCGCCTTGGATAACTCAGCACCAGAAGCTAGACCGTGCAATTCCTCAAATACACCAAGCCCTTTCCCTGCGTCAGTTGGAATTTCAGCCATGCGAATTTCTTGCCCTGCTTTGATGGTCTTGCCAGCCTCGGCCATATGAGCAGACAGCCCAACCTCACCGGATGAGATAAACAGCACCCGCCACGTTGCACGCTCACGCATTCCGCCCTGCTTTTGGCTACGTCCTTTGGCCGAACCATTGGCGATCATGTACGCAGTTTCACCGGCAATTTTTGAATCAACTTGGGCTAACTCATCCATCACCAGTAGCGTGTCACAGCTCGCCGTGCACATGCTTTCAATGGCATTGTCAGTATTACGCCATTGCTGCTTATAGCTGCTGGGATTTCCGCAAACACTCGCCGCCGCTAAAAGCGCGGTTGTTTTGCCGTCTGACGAATCCCCGCACAAGTGAAACCCGCCGCCCTCAGCACCCAATAGGTGCAGCAATGGGGCAGCAAATGCCGTAGATACGGCAAACATTACGCGGGTATTACCGACACACAACGCGGCCACCTCATCACGCCATTGGGACAGTTTGCCCTTGCAAGCGTAAAGCGAAGGTCCCGCCGTTTCGTTGTCGAATAACCAAGTTTCGGCGTTAGTTCCATAAACCACATCACCCAACACAAAAACACTATCGCCATCAGCGCCTAAGTGCCAGCCGGTTTTATTGGTTGTTCTCGCTCGATCATGGCAGACGCGGGTTTGCAGATATTCCAGCAAGGCTTGCTTGCCTTTGGCGGCGATTCGTAAGCCATTAGCCAGAAGTAACCCGGCCACTTCCGCACCGTCTCCCCTGAATAGCGACATGGGAACGATCACCCTGTGCACGGTTCTATCAGGGTCAAAGAATTCAACCAACTGGCCCCATCCCGTGTTTTTGGTGTCTCGCACCATCGCCACAACTTCTAAGCGGCCACAAACCCATTTAGCGTTTTCGTTTTCCCGTTGTGGAAGTTGCCAAACCCCTGTTTCGTCCACCCGGAAGCGGTCAGCAATGGGCATGCGCGGCGATTCTGTGCCACTGGATACATCGGCCCCGGCTTTAGATGTTGTGGCCTTCTGAGTCGGGGCAATAGCCTGAATCAAGCCCTTGTCTATCGCTTGTTTGATGTGTTCAGTAGTCCAGCCACGGGCCACTAAATCAGCGGCATCGTCGCCCTGTTGTAACGGCTCAGGAACGCCCAACATCGCCGCCCCGTTTTCGCTTGTTTCAGCCTTAAAGCCCAGTGCATCCAACCGAATTAGGGAAATATCCGACACGCCCACGCCAGCCAGCGCCTTATAAACGTCCCGCATGGCCTTTGTGCCCGGATCGTCGTTGTCAGGCCACAACCACACGGAATGCTCGGCCAATGGCCCCCAATCCGCTTTTAGTACGGCCTGAGCGCCGCCTTGCCAGCTAATGACAGGCTGGGTCGGGAATAGCACGCTAGCGGCATCAGCAGCTTTTTCACCTTCAACCACGATTACCGGCCCAGCCTTATCAGACAGCGCGTACAGCGAAGGCAGGCCCAGAAGCGGCCTTGGTGCTGGTGCAGCTTTGAATTGCCACAGCAGTTTGCCGTCGGGTTGCTTCCACAGCGTTAGCGGGGAAAACTGCTTACGCTCTCCCTTTGGTTCGTACCGATCATGGTAAAAATTAACCCGCCCATCAATGGTGCAATAGGGCCAGCGTTTAATCGGCTTACCGTGTCGGACATGGGCAGCCGGCGGCGATGGTGCATCGTCAGGAACGGGCATTACACACACAGGTTGGGGCGTATCGTCTTTGGGTGGTTTTGATGGGGTTGGGCGCGATGCTTCCGGCTTTCGGTTGCCCGTTGGCTTTCCGGAATGATCTGGAATAGGCACCCCAAGTGCATTGGCCAGCTCTTTAGCCGCGTCGAATTGGCTTGTGCTTAGGATGTATGCAGCCAGCCCAATCAAATCGCCACCAGAATCTCCAGTGGCAAAGTCAGACCATGCACCTGTGTCTTTGTTAATGCTGAACGAACCCGGCTTACTATCTGAGCGTTTCGGGTTAAGAGGTAGATACTCCCGGCCCTGATTCTTGCCACCAGATAGACCAAGCCGCGCCATGATGGTGTCAAAATTGGACAGCGCAGCCGTGCCCACATCTTTGAAAAAATGATTTTCTTTCATGGGGGTGAAACCTCGCTGATATTGCCTTGAATGTTGCGGTTTCGTTGGTTTCCACGGCGAGCGCGATCACCTTGATGGTCACACATGGGGCTTGGGTGTCGGTTAGTCATGGCACACCTCGGCCGTGCTGGACTTTTGGAAAACCTGCTCTATGTCGTCAATGCCACCACGGGCGGTGCAAATCAGCTTAACCACAGCGTGAAGCGCGTCGCAATCAAGCCGCTCTGCAAAAGCCTCAATAATCTCAATACAACCCGCAAGGGTTTGCTGGGCCTCTGTAATGGTTTCCAGATACGCGCCGCAAGGCGCATCTAGCGTAATAGTGGTTTTAGCGGCACTCATGCTGCACCGCCAACTTCTAGGCCAGCTTCAACAAGGCTTGCCCTGACACTGCTCGCCACACTATCGAAAAACCCTTGATTTTCCTGTGATAGATGAGCCCCTATTTCAGCCAACGCCCCGGCTCGCGTGTATTTGTCGCCAGCTTTACCGGCGGCAATTTCTTCCCGGATGATCTTGTATAGCTCGTTGTGCCAATTTAGGGCCTTCTCCGCAAAATTGAGATAGCCAAGAACATCAATAGGGTATTCCCCCAGCAGGTTTTTAGCGGCTTGGTTGGCAGTGATTAGGTCTTGGTTTTCCGCAGCTTGTGCGGTCTTAGAAGTGTTAATAGCCATGATGGCCTCCTAGTAGATTTTCGAATGTCACCCCGTTGTGTAGGGGTGGCGGGCACTTCGAAACGGCTACTAGACCGCTCGCAACTTTCCCCCGAAGGGTGTTATATCGTTGCGCACTACCCGCCATTGAAAAACCAATGGTCGTAAAAATACCGCTTGTCTGACGGGAGCGGTTGCCGCTAGTAGAAGGTGTTTCGAGCACCTGAGCGCCATCTTCTGACAGCGTGGTAGATGTGGTCAAGCGGTTTTTGTAGGTCATGCGCCACCTCGCCGATCAACCAGCTTTTGATTGACGTCAGCAACAGCAGCTTTTAGGGCTAACGCAACCGAATCAAAACGCGCATCGCCGTCACTAGAGGCAATCAATACGCCCTTGTGCGACACGGCGTATTCCCATTTCTGGCCTTGTTCTGGCAGGGTCAGAACGAACTCAATAGCGGGGTTATTCATGGTTAGCACTCCCCAGCAGACTACACAGGGCAGCCGCATCGTCATTAATAACCTTTGCCGCTTCAATACAGCGAGATTCCATGCAATCAAGCAGCGCGATCTTTGCCGCCTCTAATGCTTCTTCCGGCGTGTCGAATGGGCCGGGTTCAGTCTCTATGACTTCGCCTTGGTAATCCTTATAAACCTTGCCAAAGCCCTCAGCCAACGCATTTAACGAGTATTGATTGAATTTGCCATAACTTACTTCAATCTCTTGTTTGCGGACCTGAAAACCCCACTTGCCAGAAGGCGTAGCCACAATCACAAACACCACAGGGAAGCGATCAAGCTCTTGGCCGTTGATTGTTCTGATTTCAGACATTGCCGCCCCCTTGTTCTTCCAAGAATGCTTTTATGTCCGCTGTGCGCCATACCGTCGTTTTTGCCGACAACTTGACTGGCTGAGGTGCCTTGCCTTCCCGTACCCATTGCCACCAAGTCGATTTACCAACAGGCACAAGGCCAGGCACGATCTGGCTAATGCGTAGAAAGCCCGATTCTTGAAGAATGGGCGGGGTGGTGAATACCGGCTTAAATTCCGGCTTGGTTTCGCTTAGTTGTTTTCGGGTGCGAAGGAACCCGCTTGTTGGTAGTTGGTGCATTTGTCCATCCTCGTTCGTTTAAGTGCGAGAACGGACGTTATTTGTTTTGGCTTTGGTGGGTGGTGCCCGTAAATACCTAGGAGATTTTTTTCTTGCCTATGCCAACAAAAACCAAAGGCCCGGACTCACTTAACCATGCCTCAGCCTCGCTAAGATTTTCCGGGTTTGTTTCAACTGCACATTCACCATAAAGAACATTCAGTTCACTCATGTTTGAGTCCCAGTAATAACCCGTTCCGCTAATGGCAATTAACCCCGTATCAATATCAATCTGATAGCAATAAGACGGAAATGAAACTGCCCAATCAATGACTACACCACGGCAAAAACAAGTCATTGACCCAATACGTTCAGGGTCAACACCAAGATTAACGGCCTTTTGTGTGCGCAGGTTTGTAACCTTGCTAAACGAACCCCAAGTTCCACTATCTAAAATAGACTGAGTCGCCAACCGCTTCCTGCCCCCATTCTTAACAAACTGAATGCACCAGCTCAACAAAGTAGCGATCTGTTTGTTTTGGGCGTAAGGGGCTCTACCCCGCGCTCTTCCTTTAGGCCAGCGATCAACAGGAACACCATTTGTTTTTACCGTGGCAGCAACTTTATCGCCAACAAACACATGCCCAACAGAATCAACCGCACCATTACTGGAAATTGAAGGCATCAAATCTATGCGACTCAGCACCTTTGACCCATCCGGGAAGGCCGCTAAAAGAAGAGCTGGAACGGGCTTTAATTTTGGATATGTCACTAGGTAATCAGCCTCAAAAAAATCCACTTTGTGTTGTGGCTACCGGCAGTGTTTTGCGCGGCAATTTTCAGGATTTTGGGATAGCCATCGGCGGCGATCTAAGACAGGAAACCCGCGTTTTTGGTCAAAAAACCTGTTGTTTTTGTTAAATTATCCCAGACTATCCCAGTGATTTCTAAACCAAATGGCATAACTGGCCTAGCACAAACCTAGTATTCATGAGGCTTTCCGGCTACCTATCCCGATTATCCCAGTTATCCCACTCAAAAACATAAGGGGTAGATATAAAAAGGGAAAATGGCGGCGATTGATAACGGCCAACTTTATGCAGCCTGATTGATAAAAATAACCTCGGCCCCGGCTTTCAATTTGTCCAAATAATCAGCCCATGTTTGCATCATCAAACGGCGCTGATCTAAAAACTTGGTTCTGTTGTACGCCGTGCCCAGACTGTCAGGAACCTTATGGGCAAGCTGGTGCTCAATGTGCTTTTCATCTTCCCCCAGCCGTTCAGCAAGCATCGTTCTAGCCATCGCCCTAAAGCCGTGCCCGGTTATCTCGGCCTTGGTGTCGTAACCCATTGCTTGCAGTGCTCTATTGATTGCCATATTGGACATTGGCCGATCATGTGACCGGTTGCCAGGGAAAACATACTGCCCATGCCCGGTAAGTCGGTGCAAGTCACGCAGTAAAACCACTGCTTGCTTTGCCAGTGGTACCAGGTGGGGTGTCTTTGTCTTGCTTGCTGTGTAAGTCCATTCGCCAGCATCTAAATCAATGTCCGACCATTCGGCGTGTCGCAACTCACCCGGTCTGCAAAAGAATAGCGGCGCAAGTTTGAGAGCACAGCAGACAACGTGAGTGCCAGAGTAATCATCAATCGCCCTGAGCAACTCACCAACCTTTACGGGATCAATAAACGCCGCCATGTGTTTAACCTGCGCTGGGGGCAATGCGCCTCTAAGGTCGGGGCATGGGTCACGCTCTGCCCGTCCGGTTGCAATGGCGTAGCGCATAGCTTGGCTGATACAGGACTTGGCTTTATGTGCGGTTTCAATAACGCCG
>JBEGTT010000126.1:0-3701 GCA_041179245.1 Pseudomonadota bacterium | reverse complement strand
CTTTGCAAAACATGTAAAACAGCCTTACGCGAATCAACATCCGTGAAGCTATCGACCGCAACAATATCCGGCGTTTTCTCGAAGACCGAGCGGACTTGTTTAGCCACTGACCGCTGACCGTTCATGTCCGGCCCATAGATTTCAGCCACAATCGGTGACATCACCGGTGGTCCGGGAGGCACTTCAACCACTTTCGCGACGCCCCCATTTTTGTGACCAATGGCTTCGACGCGAGCCTGTAACGATGACGCTATTTCGTGGCTCTTTCGCGTGCGATGATGTTTGTCCGCAAGGTTGACTTGGATGTCACCTTTTTCCGGCGTTGCGCGCAGGTAATACTGGCGGACTAGACCATTAAAGTTGATTGGGCTGGCTGTCCCGGCATAGGCTTGGTAATTCACAACATCGGGTTCCTTGGCCAATTCCCCCCCAATTTCGTGCAGAACTCGGGCGGTTTCCTCAAGGGGCGTACCGATAGGCATGTCCACGATGATCTGGAATTCGCTTTTGTTGTCGAAGGGCAGCATCTTGAGGACCACAAGCTGGAAGTAACCCAGCGACACCGAGCCGAGAATGAGCAGGACGATGGCGATGGACAGCTTCATTCGTGCCGCGCCACCTGTTATCGGATCTAGGAAAGGCGTCAGTAATGTGCGGAACGTGCTATCAAGTTTGGCATCAAGCTTAGAGGGTTGATGTGACCCCTGCGCGTTGCCATGCGATTTCATCATCTTCGCTGCCAGCCAAGGGGTGACGACAAACGCGACGGCTAGTGAAATCGCCATCCCCATTGAAGCATTGATCGGGATAGGGCTCATATACGGTCCCATTAATCCGGTCACGAAGGCCATGGGTAGAAGGGCAGCAATCACCGTCAGCGTAGCAAGAATCGTTGGGCCACCGACTTCATCCACGGCGTAGGGAATGATTTCAAGCAGGCCTTTGTCTGGATAGAGACCCTGCCAGCGATGAATATTTTCAACGACAACAATGGCGTCATCGACCAAAATTCCGATAGAGAAAATCAACGCAAAGAGCGAAACGCGGTTCAGGGTGAAACCCCACGCCCAAGAAGCAAACAGCGTGGCAGCAAGGGTCAATGTCACAGCAATACCCACAATTACCGCTTCACGCTTACCCAGTGCAAAAAAGACCAGCAAGACCACAAAGGCTGTTGCAAAAATCAGTTTTTCGATGAGCTTTTGGGCTTTTTCAGTCGCCGTTTGGCCGTAATTACGCGTAACGGTGACCTCGACATCCTCTGGAATAACCGTGTTTTTCAGGTGTTCAATTTGGTCGAGCACTGCATTGGCTACATCGGTGGCATTGACGCCTGGCTGCTTGGAAAGTTGCAAGGTAACGGCGGGAGACTCGGTATCCTTGGTGCCAAACCAAGCGTAAGCCTTGGGTTGAACGGGGCCGTCCTGAACGGTTGCTACATCGCTGATAAAAACTGGCGTTCGTTTGCCCGCATCATTGCGCACCGCCACGACCAGTTGTTTTACATCGGCAGCCGATTCGAGATACGTCCCTGTTTGGACCAGAATTTCTCGATTAGTAGCGGTTAGTTTCCCGGATGACTGCAAGGTGTTTGAAACCTTCAGGGCACCTGCAATATCTTGTGGCGTTACCCTGAACGCATTCATTTTGTCGGTATCCATCAGCACCCGAATGGCGTGATCCGTTCCGCCAATGGTTGAAATGTCGCGAGTACCCTTGATTCGCTTGAGTTCTATCTCTACAGCATGCGCAACTTGCTGTAAGTCAAAAGCCGAGTGTTCGCCCTCCTTGCTCCAGAAGGTGAGCGAAACGATCGGTACATCATCGATACCACGCGGCTTAATTACTGGTTCTTGTACGCCAAGATTGGGTGCTAACCAGTCACGGTGGGACATCACCGTATCGTGCAGACGGAGAACCGCATCGTTATATTTGATTCCCACCTTGAATTGCACGGTCAAGATGGCCATGCCCGGCTGCGATACTGAATAGATGTGCTCAACACCATGCATCCGAGAGAGCACCTGTTCGCCGGGGCTAGACACAAGATTTTCGACATCTTTGGCTGAGGCTCCGGGGAAAGCAACCAATACATCGGCCATCGTGACATCGATTTGCGGCTCTTCTTCCCTTGGGGTAATGAGGGTTGCAAAGACACCGAGCAGAAAAGCGACGAGTGCCAGCAGGGGAGTCATGCGCGAAGCTTGAAAGGTCGCCGCAATACGCCCGGAAATACCAAGCGAAGTTTTGTCAGGGCGCATTGTTATTTGCCGGACTTAAGGTGAATGGCCGCTTTTACCGGATCAGTAATGACTACTTCCCCTACCGATAACCCAGCTAAAACCTCAACTTCACCCTGACCAACGATGTCACCCAAGCGTAATTGACGCAGAATCAGTCGATTGTTGGGTGCCTTAATGTAAACAGCTGCTACCTCACCACGCTGTAGCACGGCACTGACAGGAATGGTCAATTTTTCTGCTTGGCCCATGATGAAGTGAACACGAGCGAACATCCCTGGGGTTACATCAGCCATCGGGGGTAAAGAAACCCGCACTTGGGCAACGTGAGTTTGTACATCCGTGGTTGGCAACAAATTGACGCTTAGCCCATCAACCCATTTACCCGATTCGGGAAACTCTACCTTGGCCTTTTTAGTCCCTCGAATATCCTTCAATCGGTTTTGGGGAATACTGGCAACAACGCGCAGGTTTGACGGTTGATAAATCGTAAATAAAGGTTTTCCCGGCGTCGCCATATCCCCTAAGTCAGCATGACGGCGTGCCACGATTCCCGTGATGGGGGAATCGATGCGCGAATGGCTTTGGCTGGCCCCTGCCGCAGATCGATTGGCCGATGCGGCATCAAAATCAGCTTTAGCCTTATCCAAGGCGGCTTGACTCATAAATTTTCGAGAGACTAAATCCTGAGCGCGTTCAAAATTCAGTTTGCTATTGATATAGGTAGCTTCCGCTCCCCGGCTGGCTTCATCCGCTTCGCGCCCATCAATGCGCATCAGCAGGTCACCTTTTTTGACGGATTGCCCTGCATCCGCTTTAACTTCCAGAATTCGTCCGGTGATTTGTGCAGAAACCACAGCCTGTTCACCCGATTCCAACAAGGCATCGGCGGGAATTGAACTATCGACGAGTTTTGAACCTACGATGAAGCTCGCGAGATCTTCTGCATGGGCTATCAACCTAAAACTCAGCAGGAGGAGGGTTAGTATTTTTTTCATATAATATAAGTATAAGCTAATGTTTATTGCCTTACAAAATATCGGTGATGCTTTGTGCGCCATCGTGCACAAAATCAGCCGGTAAGTCCGCCCGTGTGCATGTAACATATGACGTTTGACGCCTAGGTGCCTAACGTGACCAATCTTCTCCGAACATACTTTCAAAAACGCGAATCGGCTTTTTGGGTGGGCGCACTGTTGCTGCTAGTGATGGGGACTTTGGCTGGCTTGTTAGGCAATGATTTAATACATTCTTATCAACTTGAATTTGCATTTTCCCAAAGGGATGCACGTAATCTTTCAGATGCCCTTGAGCGGGAAATTCAAGCCAACGTCCAAAAAATTGACGTCGTACTTCTTGAAGCCGAATACGAATTTTCAAGGCAAGTTAGCCAAAAAAAGAAACTCGGCGTACTTGCAGCAAATCGTGATTTGCTTCGACGTGAAAAAGCCATTCCTGAGG
>JBEGTT010000125.1:0-7668 GCA_041179245.1 Pseudomonadota bacterium | reverse complement strand
TAGTCTAGACAAACCCGAAAATACACCCATGCGAATCCTGATCCCTGCTTTTGTGACCAGTGAGCTAAAAACAGCCTTTCAAATTGCCTTTATCGTCTTCATTCCATTTCTGGTTATCGATATGGTTGTTGCCACCCTGTTGATGGCTATGGGCATGATGATGATGTCCCCTGTCATGGTTTCACTGCCATTCAAGCTCATTTTATTTGTGCTCGTTGACGGTTGGGCGTTGCTCATGGGGTCGCTGGTACAAAGTTTCGGGCCGCTATCGTGACACCTGGAACCGTCATGGAAATCGGCAGACAAGCCATTGAGGCAACTCTGGTTTTGTCAGCCCCGTTATTGCTAACAGCCCTAATCATTGGCTTGATCGTGAGTATTTTTCAGGCTGCCACTCAGATCAATGAGCAAACCCTGTCGTTCATTCCGAAAATTGTGGGTGCATTTTTGGCCCTACTGCTGGCAGGCCCTTGGATGCTGAGCTACATCACTGAATATTTCCAGCGTATGTACAACAGCATCCCTGCAATGATTGGTTAAAGCTAGGTCATGCTTAGCTTTACGACCACTCAGATTAACGCGTGGATTGTTGCTTTTATCTACCCGGTTACCCGCATTTTGGCATTTGCTGCATCAGCCCCTTTTCTCAATAATGCGGGACTTCCAACGCGACTTCGACTTTTATTAGGCCTAGCCCTAACTGTTGCTATCGTACCGAGCTTGCCCCCCATGCCCAATGTACTACCCACGTCAGGCCAGGGAATTTTGATTCTTGTCCAGCAAATCCTGATCGGAGTTGGCATGGGATTTTCCATGCGGATGGTATTTGCTGGCATCGAGATGGCAGGGCAGATGATTGGCAACCAGATGGGGCTTGGGTTCGCTACTTTTTATGACCCCCTCAGCACCAGCCAAACCGTGGTTATTGCAAACTTCTCAACCATGTTGGCCACCTTGTTATTCCTAAGCTTAAATGGCCACTTGGTTTACTTCGCCACGCTAGCCCAAAGCTTTCAATCTGTGCCGATTAGTAGCATTCCAGTTGCTGCACAGGGCTGGAAAATCGTCGTGCTGGCAGCAGAAAAGATTTTCATCATTGGCGTGGTACTTTCTCTGCCAGTCGTTACCGCTTTGCTCATTACCAACCTTGCATTAGGCGTGCTCAACAAAGCAGCCCCCCAACTCAATCTGTTCGCAATAGGTTTCCCGATTACCCTTGGCTTTGGATTTATTGGATATGCTCTGAGTCTAGATTATATGGCGACGCCCCTAGAGCGTTACTTCAACGAAGGCATGAGTACTATGCTCGAATTTGCGCTTTCAACAACGCGATAAACTAGTTCTTAGCTTTATCATCAGCTGTTGATACGGCTTCCGCTACTGGATCTTTCAGCTTAGGCTTTACCGTTTTAAGCTTCTTTTTAGCAGCGCTACTCTTCGGAGTAGCAGTTACACCTGCCGGCAAAATTTCAAGGGGTAATGGCAATGGAGGCGACACAAACTCTGGCAGTAAAACCACAACGGCCTCCGCATATCGCCGAGCGCCGATAGTCTGAGAATCAATCCGTTGGTCTAAGGACTGTATTTTATAACTTCCCATTCCTGCTAGTTGTTGCAACTGCCGAGCTCTGCGTTTAACAATCATTAACGCATCCCCATCGCCCCCAGTATTGAAACGTTTCATTTCAAGGCTAAGGTGAAAAATCCTGTCATCAATGCGCGTTTCGGTAATTTCCCAGTTTGGCGCCAATGGATCGTAAAACAAATATACCGCCCCAACCGTCGCAAGAGTACCTAATGACATTTTTCCCATTGGTACATTCGCAACCGTAATTCCCCCATTGGGAACAACGGGGTGCTTGGTAGTGCCTACGGAACACCCTGCCAACCCAAGCCCAAGCAGTAGCAAATACTTTAACATTACATATAGCTAAATAAATTTGCTTGAGTAACCTTGGTAAAGGTTTGCTGCGCCGCCTGTAACTGGGTTTGCTGCTGCGTAAAGTCTGAAATGGCCGCCGTGTAATCCAAATCCTCAAGCGCCGATATGTTTTGAGTGTACTGACTATCCAAATCCTGGCTAGTTTGGTTTAGCGCACTAACCATCTGCTCTCTAGCCCCCACTGATGTGCGTGCGCGCGTTACATGCTCCAGCGAAGCCTGAATGTTAGACAATCCAGCATCGTAGCTTGCCTTTGCCGTTACTGGTGCATTGGGAGTTTGCAAATAAGTAATCATTTGCTGAATCGAGTCGAACACACTTGAGTTGGTTTGGACCCCATTTTTGTCGGTTACTCGCAAAAACACATTACTACCATCTTCTGTCACCGGCACAGTTGCCGTTGAGGCAACCTGCAGCTTTAGCGAACCACTATCACCGTTATATTGGACATAGGGTGTTGGTGAACCTGTTGTTGAAATTTTTGTAAACGGCGGTTGATCGCTACGGTAGCCACCAAACAAATAGTCACCGCTAGCTGATTTACTATTGGCCAAATCCACCAGACTATCCAAACGCACTTGGAAATCCTTTGCCAGCGTTTGGCGCTCTGAATCCGTATAGGTCCCATCACCCGCCTGAATGGCTCCCTCTGATAGCGTTTGAAGGATATCACCTGCATTCCCTAGGATCGAATCGGTCAATGCCAACTGCCCAGAGGCAATATCTTGGCTCGACATGTACTGCTCATTTTTACTTTTTGATTGCCCAACTAATAAGGCGCGAGTTGCTGCCACCGGGTCATCGCTAGGGGTTAACACCTTCTTCCCGGTCGATAACTGATTCTGTAGCTTGTACAAATCCCCTTGGTTAGTGACGAGGTTTTGCTTACCGCTGTAATACTGCATGCTGGTGCTGATGCGCATTTTTCTACTCCTTCATCACATGATCGACATCAGAGTATCGAATATCTTTTGGCCTGCCTGCAATGCTTTGGCGTTAGCCTGATACATCTGTTGATAGTACATAAGATTAGCGGCCTCTTCGTCCAGATTTACTCCGGAAACCGAATCCCGTCTCGACAATGCCAAATCATAAAGAGTTTGCTGAGACGCTTTGGTCGTTTTATAGGCGGAAGTATCGTTTCCAACGTCAGCCACCATTTGTGCATAGGCCTCACCGTAAGTCGACGATCCACTGAGCACCTTCTTCGACTCCATTTGGGTCAATAGCAACACATTTGAGCTATCCGATACACCAATGGGGGCCGTATCATTTCGCTCCAACACAACCTTATCCCCATTAGAGGGCACCCCGGACATCGTAAAAACAATACCGTCAACGTCGTAACTTGCTCCAGCCTTAAACGGAACGTTACCCCCGGTATAGGTAGTGATAGCCCCATTTAGGTCTGTCATTTTCACCGAGGTGGCCCCAGTAGCAAAGAGTCCAGCCAAATCATTTGAGGCACTATTATAGGTAATCGGTAACGTGCTGCCGGATGGAACGATTGTTCCCGGATCACCACTGGTCATCCGGGTTACTGTAGCGGTCATCTGCCCCTGATTTGTTTGGGGAATACCCGCTTTGACAGCGAGCCCTGCGGCAATTAAGCGAACATCCCCGGCCAGCTGTGCATTGACGCTAATCTTTGTTGGCATCTTGGCCATCGGCCGGATGTCATAACTATCGCCAACTGCAGGTGGTGTGCCCGTAGTATCCAAGGTAAAGCCCTGTGGATCACTACTAAGTAGGTTATTAATATCGGTTAGAGAGGTAGCTACCGCTGGCGGTGCTACCGTCTGATCGGGCCATGTTTTTCCGTCAGTTAATCGTGTCAGCACATGACTTCCACCAGCCAAAACTTCAAGCTTGTAGTCACTTTTTGTGACTGCTGTTTTGTAAAAATCCGCTGTTGTGTCGCCGGTCAAGGTTGGCGCAGTCAGGTTAATCGACACAGCAGGTGCCGTGGAAGGTGCTCCAACAGTATTAACAGTTGATGGTATGGTGAAAAAATCCGGTGCAAAATTTGCATTCGTATTTATAGGGGCTCCCGTTACGGGATCGGTCCCTGCGACCCAATGGTTCCCCAGCAAATCCATACCCGTCGCATGCTGGGCATTAAAGGTACTCGCCAGACTAAAAGCAACCTGGCCAAGGGTATTTTCAGCCTTATTCAACACGCCATCACGAAAGGAAAGAAGACCACCTAAAGCCCCTCCCGTTACATCACCCGACTTAATCTCAGCACCACCGACACTAAAAGTTAATTGCGTAGGATCTGTACTTGAACGTACAACACCTACTGCCTGAGCTCCGCTATCTCCCACCAACAGATGCCCATTACCGGTATAAACCTGAACCGTTCCATACTCATTTGGAACGCCAGATGCTCCAGTATCTGTTGTCACTTGGGTGACAGAAATATCAACCAACTTGCCCATTTCCGCCACAACCTGATCACGCTTATCGAGCAAGTCGTTTGGCGCCCCCCCCCGGAAGAGGCTTGACTGATCTGCCCATTCAGCGCAACTAATTGCTGCGCGTAGGCATTTAATGTCGTCGCATCACTCTGTACTTGTTGGTTAATTTGCTCATTCAAACCACTGATGGTTTCACCCATCACGCTAAATCGGTTGGTCAACACCTGAGCCGTTGACACCATTGACTGACGCGCAGCCACGGATGATGGGTAAGCGCCCACCTGTTGCGAAGCGGTAAAGAAATCTTGTAGTGCTGGCGCAATTCCGGAAGCCGGATCTGCTAGCAAATGGTCAATCGCTTCCATCTGACTTGTTGTGGCATCCAGCGCCGATAACTTAGTTTGCGCCTGATTAACTTGAGTCGTTAAAAACTGATCGTAAAGCCGAGAAACCGTTTCAACCTTCGTACCACTCCCGACGTAGGCATCACCTGTTCTTGTGCCCAGCAAGGAGGCCTGTTTAGCAACTTGACGGTTATACCCAGCAGTATTCGCATTGGCCACGTTATGCTGCACCGTCTGCAAACCCACTTGCGACGACAACATCCCGCTGACACTGATATTTAGAATTGAACCCATGTTCCTGCTCCTTACGCCTTATTACGGCGAAAACTCCCTTTGCTTGAGGGAAATGCAGGTTAAGACTTAGGAAAGTACATCAGCCGATAATGGCTTGCCGTAATGTTGGCCCGTTAATAATTCTGGACAACTTTTCAGCGTACTGAGGATCGCTAGCATAACCTGCTTGTTGCAGTCTATTTGCAAACTCTGTGCCATCTTGGGATCCAATGACCGCCCCGTAACGTGGGTTATTGCGTAGCAAATTAGCGTAATCCCTAAATGCTTCAGCGTAGGAAGCGTAGGAACGAAAATTCGCGGTGACACGGGTTTCTTGCCCATTGATAAATTCTGTTGTCTCAGCCTGCGCTATCGGACCAGACCAAGATTTGCTGGCCTTCACACCAAACAGGTTGCAGCTCGACGAACCATCTTGATTGAGCATTTCATGTTTTCCCCAGCCTGTTTCTAATGCGGCCTGGGCAACCATGAACTGTGGTGGAATACCGGTGACGCGGCTAACCTCAACAGCATGCGGCCAAACTCGATTGACAAAATCTGCCGGGTTACCAGAAGACCAACTACCAGAGCCTCGCCCTGACAAATTATTGCTGACCGATAACACCCCATCAGAAGTACCATTTCCAGTAACTCCTCCAGTAGGCAACGGACTTACCGGCACAGGCGAAATATTGCCGGGTAATGAGGAGGGCAATGCGTCATTCCGAATTTGCTGAAGATTTTGCAGCAAGCTCTTAGCCGCGGGTGACAAACTGCTTGCGCCTACATTCGGTGATGCTTCAGTCGATCCAGCCAGTGCACGGTTAAACTGGTTTTCCAGCATTCGCGCAAACCCCAGCGCACCGGTTTTGGACAAATTCTGCGCCATCTGATCGTCCAACATACCCGTGTAGAAGCGCGTTTCATCACTATCCATCAAGCCATCTTGCGAGACAGTGGCGCGCATATTCTTCAAGACAATCTGAAGAAACATCGATTCGAATTCTTGGGCGGCCTTGTGAATCCCAGCTTTGGGGTCTTTTTGCAACTGGATGCGCAAGTCATTACTGGCTTGCGCATCTAGCGCAATCCGCTTGGGTGCATCAATCGACATTACAACACCTCCAGATCAGCCCTCAATGCGCCGGATGATTTCATGGCCTGCAATATCGCCAGTAAATCCAGAGGGTTCGCGCCCAAGGCATTTAATGCCTTAACCACGTCAGCCAAGTTAGCTCCCGCTTTGACATCAATCAGGCTACCGGTTTCACCGGGCTTAGGTGGATTTTCTGGATCAACTGCAATAGTGAGTGTGCCATGTGCGACCGCACAAGCATCCAGCTTCACGTTTTGGTTCATCACCACTGAGCCCGTCCGTGGATTGATAACAACCTTGGCAATCGCTTGAGAAGGCGTCACCAACAAGTTCTGAATTCTTCCCAAAAACGAAACTCTCTGAGAAGGGTGTTCAGGGGCCAAAATTTGAATCTGTCGTCCATCAAGCGCCTGCGCTACGGTACGGCCAGAGTCCTTGTTAATGGCGTCAACCATCCGTTGTGCCGTCTGAAAATCCGTATCCTGCAATTCAAAGTATACATACTGACCTTCGCCGACCGGGGTATTTACGCCCCGCTCAACAATAGCGCCTTCAGGAATACGTCCAGCTGACAAATGGGTGACTTGCACCTTGGAAGCATTTTGCACACCGCCCACTAAGACATTCCCCTGAGCCAAGGCATAAACTTGCCCATCGGCACCCTTTAGCGGTGTCATCAGTAAGGTGCCACCGCGAAGACTCTTGGCGTTACCAAGAGATGAAACCGTGACATCAATCGCCTGACCCGGTTTAGAAAAGGGGGGTAATGCAGCAGTGACCATCACTGCCGCCACATTTTTAAGCTGTAGCTTGGAAACCTGTTCAGGCGCTAGATTAACCCCCATCTGCCCCAACATATTGGCAATTGACTGAGTCGTAAAAGGCGTCTGCGTAGTCTGGTCTCCACTATTATCCAAACCAACAACGATACCGTAACCAATCAATTGGTTAGGACGAATGCCCTGCACAGAAGCCAGATCTTTAATTCGTTCGGCGTGAGCACCCGTAGCCGCTAAGAAAAGCAGCACAAAAGCTAAACTCAGCGCTGCTTTTAACAGCGCCAAAATCATCACGCCCAGCATATTCCGGGGTGAATTCATGATTACAGCTCCTTCAATCACGCTTTAGAACGGTAGAACATTAAGGAAGAAACGTGCCAACCACGGCATCTGCATCGATTCACTGATGTAACCCGCCGACTTGTATTCAATTCGCGCATCAGCCACCTTGGACGAATCCACCATATTGGTACCCGAAATATTGTTTGGGTTTATCACCCCTGACAGCCGAACATATTCATCACCCGGCCCAATGGAGACCATCTTTTCACCCGACACCAGCAAGTTCCCATTCGGTAACACTTCCGTTACCGTCACCGTAATAATTCCCTTGAACACATTGGTGTTATCAGCCGCGCCTTTGCCAGCCAAGGTATTAGCACTGGTTCCTGTCAGTCCCAACCCTTCAAACATCCGGCCAGGCACTCCGGTCATTGGGTTGGTCACGCTTGCCGTCACGGACGAACTTCTTGAAGCAGAAGCGTCTGATTTTGATGACGCCGTGTTGTTTTCAACAATATTGATGGTCAGAATA
>JBEGTT010000124.1:0-16467 GCA_041179245.1 Pseudomonadota bacterium | reverse complement strand
CATGCCCCCGAAAAACAGATGACTTCACCGCAGGCTTACGAAGTCGGCGCAGCTGGCGCTTATGTTGTGACAGGTGCGAGTGCCGCGTTTAATACACTGGCTGCAGGTACTGCTGCTGATTCATTTACGTTCAGCCGCGCTACTAATACTTCGTCTGATAGCCTGACTTTCATCGGTCTCACAGCAGCGACAACTACGGCTTTGACAGCCGCAGGCGAAGAAACTTTGACACTGAAATCTTCTTCAACAGGTCAAGCTGTAATTACTGATATCACAGATGCTGCACTGACAACTCTGTTGATTACAGGTACAGGTGGCGTGACTGTTACTAATGCACTGACAGGAACAACAGCTCTTGCAACTATTACCGATAGTCATACTGGTACAGGTACATTGACAGTTGATGCATCGAACTCAACAACAGCTATTACCTTCACTAGCGGTGCTGCTACAGGTACAACAACGCTGACAACAGGTTCAGGCAATGACGTTGTAACTGCTGGCGCTGGCATTTTGTCAGCAACATTGGGTACAGGTAATGACTCTGCAACTGGTGGTACGTTGAACGATTCAATCGATGGCGGTGCCGGTAACGACACAATCAACGGTGGCGATGGTGCCGATAGTCTTACTGGTGGTTCTGGTGCTGACTCCATTACTGGTGGAGAGGGTATTGACCGTATCATTACCGGTGGTGGCACTGACACTGTTAACTTGACTGAAACTACAAGTGCAGTCGATACAGTGGTAGTTGCAGGGGATGGGGTTGTTAACGTTGATACAGTGACCGGCTTTACTGTTGGTTCTGATGTGATCGAGGTTACGATTGGAGCCTTTGTTGGTACCTCTACTGCAACGCTTTCCACAGCAGGCGGTGTGGACGTTGGAGCTCTAGCAGCAGGCGCGTTCACAACTGAATCAGTAGCAGCTGGTGTCGCAACAGCTAATACTGCAGCCACAAATGCCATCTTCTTGTCATCAACAGCATATTCAACTTTTGCAAATGCTGTAAATGGGGAAGGGACAGGTACATACGCTGTAACTGATGTGGGCTTTACTAATGAAGGTGTACTAACTGTATGGTATGACGCTTCTCATTCACAGGCAGTTATTGGTATGTGGGTTGACGATGAGCAGACAGTTACAGCTAATAAGCTAAATACTTCAGACACATTCGTAGAAATTGTTCGTGTTGGTATGACAAGCACTGATTACACGCTTGCAAATATTGACGCACTGTTGTCAGCAGCTTAATCAAGTAGTAGCGATTATTTGCCGGACAAACTGGCAATAGATCTAAACCCGCCCCTAAAAGGGCGGGTTTTTTTACAAAGTAAAAAAGGAACCTAATGTCTTTAATCAAGATAGACAACGTTGAATACGATACCGAAGCACTAACAGTAGAAGCGAAGGAACACTTGGAAATGCTGCTTCTAACAGAAGGGAAACTACGTCAGTTGCAACAGGATGTGTTGATTACGCAGACCGCTCGCAATACTTACGCGGTTGAGCTAAAAAAATTGCTACCAACTCCGCTTGAACGAATTCAGGCTAACGACACGATTCAGTTTTAATGGTAGCTGTTTCGCTGTTCGAGAATCGATAACTAACGTTGGTGACTACATTACGAAATATGTTGGAGCAATTGTGAAAGCCTGTATCCATTACCACCCAGAAGCCTATACAACCTCTGGCCCTAAGTTGATGGGCCGAAATGCCGCTGGAGAATCCTTCCTTCGCGGGTTTCTGACGCATAGCAAAGCTACAGAATTCTGGGCGCAGGTTCAGCAACCAGCCCATGCCCAACACTTTGGGCAAACCGTTGCAGGATTTGGCCGTAAAGAACCGGTTAAAGCCGTTGATAAGAATAGCCTTGCTGCTTTAGCTCAAGCCGGTGTGGTGTATTACCCTGGTCCCGGCATTGGTGAATACGCCAACCACCGATCACTTTATGGACACGGAAGCTGGAGTCTCTGCGGCATTACGCACACCACCTCATCAGCCGGTGCTATGGATGCATTGGCTGATTTAGTGACTTCGCCCGTTCAGCCGTGGGACGCTGTGATTTGCACCTCAACAGCGGTTAAAGACAATGTGGTGCGCTTGCTGCAAGCACAGGTGGATTACCTCAAAGACCGGCTTGGAATTACCAAGGTCACACTGCCGCAATTGCCCGTGATTCCGCTGGGGATTCATACACAGGATTTTGTGTATAGCGAGGATCAGAAGGCAGCAGCTCGTAAAGCGATTGGTGCAGACAAAGACACACTGGTTGTATTGTTCATGGGCCGCTTGTCGTTTCATGCTAAAGCCCATCCTTTAGCGATGTATCAGGCATTAGAAACGGCAGTTAAAGCCACAGGTAAGAAAGTGGTGTTGGTGGAATGTGGCTGGTTTGCCAACGACTACATCCAAAACGCCTACGCTGATGCTCAAAAGCTCGCTTGCCCTAATGTTCGAGTAGTTACCCTTGATGGCCGTAAAGCTGAAGACCGTTTAACCGCATGGGCTTCTGCTGATGTGTTCTGTTCTCTCTCTGACAACATTCAGGAAACCTTTGGCATTGTGCCAATTGAAGCGATGGCTGCAGGGATTCCGGTGGTTGTGGCTGATTGGGATGGTTACAAAGACACAGTGCGAGATGGTGTGGATGGTTTCCGCATTCCAACCCTGATGCCACAAGCAGGGTTAGGAACGGATCTGGCGTTACGTCATGCCCTAGAGATTGATACCTACGATATGTACTGTGGGCATACCTGTTCCTTGATTGCTGTGGATGTGGAAGCCACAGTCCAAGCGTTTAGCAAACTGTTTAATTCCCCAGAACTCAGAAAGCAGATGGGTGAAGCGGGTCAGCAACGAGCCAGAGAAGTCTATGACTGGAAAACCATCATCGGCCAGTACGAAGACTTGTGGGCAAATCTAAATGAAATCCGTAAGGCCCAAGCACCAAACATCAAACCACTGCCACATCCTTGGCCTGCCCGGATGGACCCCTTCCATGCCTTTGCCAGTTATCCCACCAAGTTACTGACACCGGATACGGTATTAAAGCTGGTGGATGCCAACCTGAACACGGCACAGCAACGATTGAGCCAATACCGACAACTGGCGATGGTGGACTTCGCAAAAGTGATCCTGCCCACAGAAGTGGAATGCGCATCTGTCCTAACATTGCTAGCTAATGGGCCACTGCCAGCCGGTGCGCTGATTCAAGGTCTGCCTCAAGACCGGCAAGCATTTGTATTTAGGACACTCGCTTGGATGGCCAAGATGGGCGTTATCGCACTGAGCTAAATACTGACTAGAACAACTAAAGGAGAAAACCATGAGCCTTCCACAATACGTGACTATCAACGGCACCAACTACGCAACAGAGAAACTGCCTCAGGCCGCCTTGGAACAGGTGGCAAACGTGCAAATCGTGGATGCTGAAATCCAGCGTCTGCAAAACCAATTAGGCATCGCTCAGACAGCCAAGAACATTTATGTGAGCCAGTTGCTAGAGGCCATGAAGACCGCCAAGACTGAGCAACCTGCCGCTGAGAAAAAACCTGCTGGAAAGTCTAAGGTTGCTGAGCCAGCGCCAGTTGAAGCGGCTGCACCAGCTAAGAAGCCACGGGCGAAGAAGGCGGTTTGATTTATCAGGTGTGGCCTATGAACCAACTAATCAACAACGCAGAGCTGTTAGCCGAGTTAGAAGCCATTAAGGCAGAGTCTATCGGCTGGCAGCCTTTGGGTGATGCTTACCTGCACATGGGCAATCCTGATGAGGAAGAAGTCGTGATTACTGTCGCAGGAATACCCGATGCCGCAATGGCTGGGATGAATGTGCTGCTGGTGGGGTAGTTATCTATTTTCGCGGGTATGCCACAGTCTCAGGATATAAACCGCTGAACCTTGGATCTCATAACGCATTTCATAGTCACCAACCAGAAGCCGCCTAACCTCACGCCCCTCAAACTCGAACAGCCCCTTACTGGTCCACTTCAGCTCCATCAAAGCGGTGCCTGTAACGGTTCGCCTATGCTCAAACTTTCAGCCCATGCTTGGACACAGCTTGGTGATCGACTACGTTGCCAACATCTACGTCGGCAAGGGCTTCATAAGTCAGTCGCTCTCGTTCTTTCTCTTGATCAAGCCAAGCCGACAATGCTTGTTTGACGATCCACCCGCGCGAACGCTCTAAATGCTCAGATAGCTGGTCAATTTGCTCAGCCATTGGAAGAGGTATGTGAGCAGTTAATACCTTGGTCGCAGTTTGTGCCATAACACCTCAGAGTTAATCATTATTAATCACAATAATTTTACGCCAACTAACCATAGGAGGGAAAACAGCTAAGGATGGCGATGATGACCAAGTCACAATTATCCACACAGTATATAAGGCGGTTAGCCTCATCAATCCGGCAAGAACTTATACTGTACAGTCTTGTTATTCGGGAACTGCACAATGAATTGCGGTTTTGTGAAAAAGGTTCAGTACATTCATCTAACGTTTGCGTGCAGCAGGACCTAGTCAATGGTGAACCTACTCCAATGATTCATCCACTATAACCAGCGTAGAACGTCTTGATGAGACCAGTTTAAGAATTCATTATCACGATTTGAACGACCTATGACCCCACTTTTCACCGACTCCGTCCTAAAATACAACTTCCATTTTTAAGAGTTGCAAATAACGGCATGAACTTGAATCAAAAAGTCACCTATTTCTTCCTGGCGCTAACCGGGTTATTGCTGATTGTCCTGATTTCCATCAGCCTTTTTGCGTTCCGTACATTTTCAATTGCTTCCGCTACCGACCATATCCGCACGGCGGGGGAAATTGTCCGGGTTCATCTAACGGAATCGATGATTAATGGCGTCATCGACAAGCGTGAAAACTTTCTCCGCCGGCTCATGGACGTACAGGGCTTACGCTCGGCCCGCGTAGTGCGCTCGGCTGAAGTCGAAAAACAGTTTGGCCCGGGACTGAATCAGGAACACATCACCGATGACATCGAACAAGATGTGCTGACCAAGGGGCAGCCCATTTTCATCGTCTCAGAAGTCAATAACGAAGTGCTTTTCCGGGGAACGATTCCTTACAAGGCTTCTTCCACAGGTTCACCTAACTGCCTTCAATGCCACCATGTTCAGGATGGTGCTGTGCTGGGTGCAGTCACCATGACCATGACGATTCAGGAGCTGAAAGAAAAGGCCCTGATGACTGTCGGTGGCATTGCCCTAGCCGTTGCGCTATTTACCGGGCTACTGCTATTCCTACTACGGCGCTTCCTGCAGCCCATATCCAGCACAGCCACCGCCGTTGAAGATGCGGTTCACCGCGCGCTTCAAGGAGATTTCACCGCCCACGTCGCGCAAAAAACGGATGACGAAATTGGACATATTGCCGTAGAAATGAACCGATTACTGTCCTTCCTAAATGAAGGACTAAACCGCATCGGTAGCAATATTGCCCGCTTAACCAAGCGAACACCGGTCGATGGTGAAAACCTCTTAAACGCAACGATTGAAATGGTGGAAAGCCTCACCAAGGCGGCCCACTTCAAACAGGCGATTGAAGAAGATGAAAGCAAGGCGGAAATTTATCTACGGCTTGGGCACACGTTGAAATCGGAATTTGGTATTCACGAGTTTTCGCTATACGAAATCAATCCACAGAAAAAACAAATGCCCGCCGTGTTGGTGGACGGTGTCCCCGATGCGGACTGCCGCTGGTGCGACCCGCAAATTTTGATTCGCCCAGAGGCCTGCCGTGCCCGCCGCACCGGACGCTTGGTGGACGGCGTTGAGAATTCTGATATTTGTTATTCTTTCCGCCCTCCCGTAGATGCGGGAGAACGTCGCCACATTTGTTTCCCGATCATGCAATCCGGCAGCGTCGGCAGCATTCTTCAGGTGCTTGCGCCGGAAGAAAATAGACAGCATTTGCAGTCCATCACGCCTTTCCTGAATGTTTATCTGCGAGAAATTGCCCCCGTACTGGAAACTAAACGGCTGATGGAAAACCTACGTGAGTCCAGCCTGCGCGACCCTATGACCGGCCTAAACAACCGGCGTTTCCTAGAAGAATATGTTGATACCCTGACGCACTCTGTACAGCGTAGGAAGGGGCAAGCGTCTATCCTGATGCTGGACCTAGACTACTTCAAGATGGTCAACGACACCCACGGGCACGATGCGGGTGACGCCATTTTGAAAGAACTAGCGAAGGTACTCCGACAATCCGTCCGCGCTTCTGATTTGGTCATTCGCTACGGTGGCGAAGAGTTCATGATTATCTTGCTGGATACGGATAATGAAGGAACCGACAAGGTGGCCGAAAGCATTCGTGTTGCGGTGGAAAATCTCAAGGTACAAGTCAATGGCGTGGTCCTACAAAAAACCATCTCCATTGGCATTGCTGGCTTCCCAACCGACAGTGAAACCTTCTGGCAAGCGGTGAAATTTGCCGATGTGGCGCTATACCAAGCCAAGGAAGAAGGTCGCAACCGGGTTAAGCGCTTTGACCCTGCGTTATGGCACGAGAAAAAAGGCGAGTATTAACCGCGCCGTTTTTACCCCATATGCACTGGCGTTGATTTGAGTACCAGCGGTAATCCAGCAGCAACAAAAGTGACTTGGTCGGCAAGTTTGGCGATAGCCTGATTTAGCCGGCCATTTTCATCGGTATAAAAACGGTTAACCGGCCCCATGGGAACAATACCCAACCCCACTTCATTGCTGACCAAAATGATGTGCCCCTGCAAGCGAGGAAGTGTTTCCAATAGAGACTGAAGCTCGCGTAAAAACAAGGGGCAAGTGACCACCTTGCCAGCCTCAATTTGCCGCCAAGCATCCCCTTGAAAGATCAGATTAGAAAGCCAGAGGGTCAGGCAATCGACTAACAAACATTTACCCGGCGCGGCCTGTTGCTCAAGAGCGGCAGCAAGATGGAGAGGTTCTTCAAGCAGCGACCACTGCACAGGGCGCCTAGCTTGATGGTGCGTAATCCGGCTCGCCATTTCACTGTCTCCCGCCTGAGCGGTAGCTAAATAAGTGACTTTAAGCCGACTTTCTTGGGCAATTTTTTCAGCAAGCGCACTTTTGCCCGAACGAGCGCCCCCAAGAATCAGTTCAATCATGGCTGAAAGGCTATCACGCCAAATACGTCACGTACCAGCCAGCGTCTATAATGCCCGATCTGTATTTCACAATAACTCGACATAAAGAACAGCATGCCATGCGCGCATTTTCGATTACTTCTACGACTGACTCAGCCCTGCAGTCTCTACTCCAAAACAAGATTGACCAGAAAACCAAACCCCTTGGCGCATTGGGCCAGTTAGAGTCGATTGCGATTCAACATGGCTTAATCCAGAAAAAGCTTTCGCCCACCTTATCGAATCCCTACGTGCTGGTTTGTGCCGGCGACCACGGAGCGGCCAAAGCGGGCGTTTCGGCGTATCCACAAGATGTTACTTGGCAAATGGTGGAAAACTTCCTAGCCGGAGGCGCCGGCATCAATGTTTTCGCTCGCCAAAACGGGATGAGTCTAGCCATTGCCGACGCGGGTGTGGCCCATGATTTCGCCCCCCAAGGCCAAGCTCGGCCAGGACTGTTCGACGCGAAGGTCGGCTATGGCACCGCCAACTACCTTGAATCGCCCGCCATGTCACCAGCGCAAGCCGAAGCAGCGATTGAACACGGTAGTTATTTAGCCCATCAGTTTGCCGATCAAGGTTGTAGTGTGCTGGCGTTTGGCGAAATGGGAATCGGCAATACCGCTTCAGCGGCCTTAATGACTCACGCACTCACTGGCGCACCGCTGACTAACTGTATTGGTCGGGGTACGGGGCTGGATGACACCGGTTTGGCCCGAAAAAACACCTTACTCGCACAAGCGGTGACCAGAGCAGCTTTACCTCCAGAAGCTGACCCAATGACTGTTCTGTACGAATTTGGCGGTTTTGAAATTGCCATGCTCGCAGGTGCCATGCTCGGGGCAGCTGAACGACGCTGCTTATTATTGATTGATGGATATATCGTAGGCGCTGCCGCTTTGCTGGCTACTCGCCTCTACCCTGCCTTGCGGGACTACTGTGTGTTTTGCCATCGCTCTGCAGAACCAGGGCACCAGATTCAGCTCGCTGCCCTACAAGCAAATCCACTGATCGATCTTGGTTTGCGCTTAGGCGAGGGAACAGGCGCAGCACTTGCTTACCCACTTGTACAAGCAGCAGCCAATTTCTTGAACGAAATGGCCAGTTTTGCTTCCGCCGGCGTTGCCGAGAAATCCTGAGGATATTTATGGGCCTGATTCGTCACGAACTAGAAGCTTTCCTAGGCGCAGTGCGCTTTTTTACCCGCATCCCGGTTCCCCGTTGGGTAGGGCATTCCGAAGAAGGGCTTAATCGCTCTGCGCGTTATTTCCCGATCATCGGTATTTTAGTGGGCGGATTTGCTGCGCTTACTTTCTGGCTAACCGACATGCTCTGGCCAAAATCCATCGCCATCGTCCTCAGTATGGCCGCTAGTATTTACCTGACCGGTGCATTCCATGAAGACGGTTTATCCGACATGGTTGACGGCCTTGGTGGTGGTTGGGACAAAACCCGCATTCTGGAAATCATGAAAGATTCGCGGGTTGGCAGCTATGGCGTTGTCGCACTCACCCTGGCTTTACTCGGAAAATTTGTTCTACTCTCAGAGCTTTCTGCCATCTGGCTACCCGCAGCCTTAGTGGCTGGGCATGCCGTTTCCCGCCTGTGCTCCACCAGTTTGTTGCTCACCATGGAATACGTTCGTGAGGATGCTGAATCGAAATCCAAACCCTTGGCCAAACGACTTTCTGCTGACGGATTTGTACTCGCTGCGGCGTTAATTTTACCGGCCTGCTTGTTACTCCCCCCCTCTGCGATCATGGCTGGCAGTGCACTGGCTGGCGTTGTTACGCTGTGGATGTCCGGCATTCTGTCGCGCAATTTAGGCGGATACACCGGCGACTGCCTAGGCGGCGTACAACAAGTGTCCGAATTGGCATTTTACTTGGGTGTGCTCGCCGCGTTACCCAGATAATCTGTGCTCTATCTGATCCGCCACCCTCGCCCAGACATTGCTTCGGGAATTTGTTACGGCCAAATGGATGTCCCGGTAACACCGGCAGAAATTGACGAAGCGCTTACTCAACTGGCGCCTTTGCTGGCAAGTGTCTTTGCCGCAACCGGTACTTGCCAAATTATTTCCAGCCCGCTGCAGCGTTGCCACAGACTCGCCGATGCATTAGCTAAACAACTGCATCGGCCTAAACCTCTCGTTGATACTTGCCTACAAGAAATTGATTTCGGCGACTGGGAAGGTAAAGCGTGGAATGACATTCCTCGCCACGAGATTGATGCGTGGGCTGCCGATGTGGCTGGCTTTGCACCACCCAACGGAGAATCTGTACAGCAACTGCGAGAGCGGGTATTGCGTTGGCTAAATGAGATTGAGGCCTCCGCAGAATCTTGGGTCGTTGTGACCCATGCGGGGGTGATACGGGTGTTACTTGGCGTTCTTAACAACTTACCTTTCGATGAATGGTCACGGTTGCCGATTGACTTTGCGAGTCTGACGGTTGCCTCGCTCCCGCGTAAAATACCCGCCTATGTCTAATATCGCTAACGCTACCACTTACCTCAAAGATGCTATTCCGCTAGATCAACTCAAGCGGGTTTTAGTGGTTAAACTGCGCCATCACGGCGACGTACTACTCACGTCTCCCGTGTTCTCTGTCTTAAAGAACCATGCGCCCCACTGCGAAATTGATGCGCTGGTTTATGCTGACACGGCAGAAATGCTAACCGAGCATCCCGCCATTTCCGAGCTACACACCATTGATCGAAACTGGAAAAAATTGGGGCTGTGGGGCCAAGCCAGTGCAGAACTGGGTTTGCTACGCCAGCTAAAACATCGCCAATACGATTTAATTATTCACCTGACCGAACATTGGCGCGGTGCTTGGTTGGTGCGCTTGTTAAAACCCCGCTGGGCGGTGAGTTACAAACAATCAGGTCGCGGAAAACGTTGGTCGAAACGGTTTACCCATCTGATCGAAAACCCCAAAAATGCCCTGCGGCATGTGGTGGAAGCTCACTTGGATGCACTGCGGCGAATCGGGATTCCACCCTCACCAGAAGAACGTCGCTTAACGCTGGTCGCGGGTGCTTCCGCTGACGTGTCTGTAGAACACCATTTGCAGGCACTGGGATTGGCCGGCAAGCCGTTTATCCACATTCACCCGGCCTCTCGCTGGTTTTTCAAATGCTGGCCGGCAACGCAAATGGCTGAGTTAATCACTGCAATTCAAGCTAAAGGTTGGCCGGTGGTGTTAACTGCGGCGCCTAGCCCTGACGAGTTGGCGATGGTGGAAGCGATTCAGTCGCAGCTTGCTCAACCGGCATTGAGCTTGGCAGGAAAACTGTCACTGAAAGAACTGGCGGCGTTGACTCAAAAAGCTCGCCTTTTTGTCGGCGTGGACTCTGCGCCGATGCACATTGCTGCGGCAATGGCGACACCTGTAGTCGCTTTGTTTGGGCCATCTGGTGACAAACAATGGGGCGCTTGGTCATCTGGTGCGCCGGTTCGGCTAATCACCAGCCAACTCCACCCTTGCCGCCCTTGTGGTGTCGATGGTTGCGGTGGAGGCAAAGTCAGTGATTGCTTAACCCATATTCCCGTCAGCACCGTTCTGACCGCCGTTGAAGAATTGCTTGCCTCGTGAAAATCGCCCTGATTCTCCAGCGTTACCCTGCCCAATTTAGCTGCGCGTTATGTCGTTAATAACCAAATTACCAGACGTTCACCAGAAATACCGGCCAGATATTGACGGGCTTAGAGCATTGGCTGTGCTTGCGGTGGCGCTATACCACGCGGAATTTCCTTATATAACCGGTGGGTTTGTTGGCGTAGATATTTTTTTTGTAATCTCTGGATATTTGATTACCGAAACAATAAAAAACGAAATATCCCAAGGAAGTTTCACCCTAAGAAATTTTTATGCGCGGAGATTTGCAAGAATTCTGCCTTCATTTATCGTAGTGGCCATAAGCGTTTTAGCAGCAAGCAGTTTTCTCCTTTTTAAAGAAGAAGTGGTAGAGCTTGCCAAAGACCTAGAGTCATCCGCGTTCTTTGTACTCAATATATTTTTGAATAGGCAGGCCGGCGATTATTTTCATAATTCGTTTGAATTAAAGCCACTACTGCACCTATGGTCACTCTCGGTCGAAGAGCAGTTTTATATTTTTTGGCCGTGGATATTAGTTTTACTATTTGCAAAAAAAGCCAACGTATCAAAATGGGTGGCAATATTAATAACGGCCTCCTTGGTAATGGCTATTCTGGCGATTTATGAGCATCACACCAAAGACGCGTTCTTTTTAATTCAACATCGCGCTTGGGAGCTGTTGATTGGCTCCTTTATTGCAGTCAATGCAAAAAGATTTATATCCATCAGCAAAAATTGGCTTGAATTTATTTCTGTAACCGGTTTATTCCTTACACTAATTCCTATTTTCTTTTACAGCAAACAAACTGTTTTTCCCGGGGCGGCAGCTTTGCTTCCGACACTCGGCGCTGCCTTATTAATAGTTGGTGGAAAAGATTCGTTCGTTAATAAGCATATTTTATCTGCTCGGCCCTTCGTTGCTATTGGACTTGTGTCTTATGCTTTTTATCTCTGGCATTGGCCATTGTTGGCATTTGCTCGGATTATGCACATCGGCGAGCTTCCGTTTGGGTGGGGTTTGAGCTGCTTAATCCTAGCTTTGTTTCTGGCTTTTGCTTCAACAAAATACCTTGAGCAACCGATAAGGCAGTCTATTGCTATCAAAATTCGCCAGAAAAATCACATGGTACCCCCTCTGGTTTTATTCGCACTTTCGATTGTGCTTGTTTTTTCGCTAGGTAGATTTGTTCGAGAACATCAGGAGGTATTAGGTCTTGATTTTCCGCATTTCGCCAATACAAAACTCGACTCCCCTTCACCTTGTTACGCAGAGGTGAATTCAGGTCAGTTGCAATTCAAAAATGGTTGCGTGACCGCTAAAACTAATGAAGTTTTTGTCTGGGGTGACTCCCATGCAAATCATTATGGCCTTGCTGTCCAGGAGCATTTATTTCATTCAAATAAAAGCTTAGGCACTACTGTAGCAGGTGTGGGAGGGTGCCCCCCATTTCCCGGGATCGAACGTATTGATGACGACAGAAATTGCGCTAGTAAATCAAAAATAATATATGAGTATATTATCAACAATGACAACATAAAAACAGTTGCGTTGGCTGCCAGGTTTGTGGCTTATGCAAAATCACTCCCATTTGGCAAAACAAATGTATCTGCGCCCATTAAGCTTGCTGACTTGGCTGGCCGTCAATATAAAAATCAAGAAGAGTTGGTTTTGGAAAATGTCAAGGCATTGGCAAATGATTTAATACGCCACGGGAAAAAAGTGGTGATTTTGGGCGAAGTCCCTACGCAAAATGTGGCTGCATCTAAATGCTACGCAAGAAAAGAACTATCAAACTATTCATCTATAAAGTGTTCTATTTCGAGTGCAATTCATTTATCTCGATTTGAGCTAATTGAGTCATACCTACAAGCGTTCGCCCTTAACACACCCAGTGTTTGTTTCCTTACGCCCACCCCGATGCTTTGCGCAGGCAGTGATTGTTTGACCATTGACGACGATAAAATATTATATTCTGACGACAATCATATGAATCAAAATGGGGCTGCGCTTCTTTCTAAAATATTTGAAAATAAAGACTGTTTTTGATGGCATTAAAAATCGCCCTGATTCGCCAACGCTACAACCCCTTTGGGGGGGCGGAACGCTTCGTTGAACGAGCGCTTTCCGCCCTTGCTACTAAAGGTGCAGAAATCACATTACTTACCCGAAGCTGGAAAGGTGCGCCCATCGAAGGATTTAAGCAGGTTATTTGTGACCCGCCGTATTCACGGATGCTGGGTGGTCGAGCGGCCCGTGACCAGAGTTTTTGTGCAGCCGCTCAAGCGGTGATGGCAACAGAACACTTCGACATCGTGCAGGCCCATGAGCGGATTCCCGGCTGCAATATTTTTCGGGCAGGCGATGGTGTACACGCCGCTTGGCTGCAACATCGCAACCGCGTTTTAGGCCTGCTAGGTCGCTTCGCTCAACGGATTTCGCCATTTCATAGCGCGGTGCTGGCTGCTGAAAAAGCCATGTTTGAACATCCTGCGCTGAAGGTGGTGATTTGTAACTCCCGGTTGGTGGCCGATGAGGTGGCTCAGTTTTACCAAGTCCCTACCGAGAAATTACGCGTCATTTACAACGGAGTCGATGGTGAGGTTTTTCATCCCCGTCTGGCTGAAGAATTTCGCGAAAAGGTACGCAGCGCTCACCATATTCCCAACGAAGTACCGCTACTGCTGTTTGTCGGCAGTGGCTTCGAGCGCAAAGGCATTCCGGGGTTGTTGGCGGCTTTTGCCCAAATGACTCGGCCCGATGCTCGTTTAGTCGTCGTTGGCGCTGATCGTAAACTCAACGCGATGCGGGCATTGGCACAGAAGCTCAATATAACCAAGCGGGTGATTTTCACCGGGCCGCTAAAAGATGTTCGTCCTTGGTATGGCGCAGCCGATGCCTTCGTTTTGCCAACGCTATACGATCCTTGTCCGAATGCCGCCTTGGAAGCATTGTCCGCTGGCTTGCCATCGCTGGTGTCCAATTCCTGCGGTGCTGCTGAGTTTATTCAAGCAGGCGGAAATGGTTATGTGTGTGATGCCTTGGATGTTAAGCAGATGGCAACTCAACTGGATGCGCTCTGCGAGCTTTCCAAACAGGGCAAAGCAAAAGTCTCCGCACGAGCAGCCGTGAGTCACCTAACCTTGCCCGCGATGGCATCCGAATTACTCGCGCTCTACCAGCAGTTATAATCCCGTCCCTATTTTTCGGATTTTCTATTGTGAAGACTAGCCCTCTAATTGCCGTTGTTGGACTTGGTTACGTTGGTTTGCCGCTCGCGGTTGAGTTTGGCAAGGTGCGTCCAACCATCGGATTTGATGTCGCCCAGCGCAAAGTGGCGATGATTCAAGGGGGCGAAGACCCAACCGGAGAAGTCGGCACCGAAGGACTCAAAGCGGCTACACACTTAACCGTGACGTCTGACGAAACGCTGCTGAAACAAGCGGAGTTGATTGTGGTGGCGGTGCCAACGCCGGTGGACGAGGCGCATCGCCCGGATTTTTCTCCGCTGGTGGGCGCATCAGAAATCATTGGCCGTAACCTCCAGCGTGGTGCTGTGGTGATTTATGAATCCACGGTTTACCCCGGTGCGACCGAGGAAATTTGTGTCCCGGTGCTGGAAAAAATATCTGGCCTAAAGTGGGGCGTTGATTTCAATATTGGTTATTCCCCTGAGCGGATTAACCCCGGCGATCGTGAACACACACTCACCACCATTACCAAGGTGGTGTCAGGTGACACACCCGAAACGCTGGAAAAAGTTGCCGCCCTATACAGCAGCATTGTTAAGGCTGGCGTGCACAAAGCGTCCAGCATCAAAGTGGCTGAAGCGGCCAAAGTGATCGAAAATACCCAGCGCGACCTGAACATTGCGTTCATGAACGAATTGGCGATTATTTTCGACAAGCTCGGTATCGACACCACCGAAGTCCTGCAAGCGGCTGGCACCAAGTGGAATTTCCTGAAATTCTTCCCCGGTTTGGTCGGCGGTCACTGTATTGGTGTTGACCCGTATTACCTGACTCATAAAGCCGAAATGCTCGGTTATCACCCGCAAGTGATTCTTGCCGGTCGGCGGATTAACGACGGCATGGGTAAATTTGTTGCTGAAAAAACCGTCAAGCTGATGATTCAAACTGGCTCGAATATTCGCGGTGCCCAAGTCAATGTGTTAGGACTCACTTTCAAGGAAAACTGTCCAGATGTACGTAACTCCAAGGTACCGGACATCGTCCGAGAGTTGGAGAGTTATGGCATCAAAGTCAATATTTGCGACCCTTGTGCTGAAGCCGATGAAGTCATGCATGAATACGGCCTAACCTTGACGGCACAAAACCAACTCCCTAAAGCAGAGGCATTAATCGTAGCGGTTTCGCATCACGAGTTTGCGAAATTGACACCTCAAGCGGCTGGCGAGTTAGTGCAAGCCAAGGGTGTAGTGGTCGATGTGAAGTCCGTATTGTCATCAGCTGCTTACCAAGCCGCTGGCTACACTTTCTGGCGGCTATAAACCGGATGGCCTATATTCCTACCAATATGCATGGCCGGTCGACGATGACCAGCAAAGCACTGTATCTGCGTTTATTGACTTACGTTAAGCCCTACTGGAAAGCTTTTGTCATCGCTATCGGCTGCATGGGCCTATCGGCTATCGTCGAGCCGATTTTCCCCGCGCTGATGAAAAATCTGTTGGACGACGGTTTTGCCAGCAAACAAGGCGAGTGGGACTGGCTAATTTACCCTTTGGGTATCGTCGCTGTTTTTGTGGGGCGAGCGATTCTCGGTTTTATCGGCGATTACGCCATGAGCTGGGTATCTAATAAAGTGGTGCTGGAACTCCGCCGAGAAATGTTCGACCGGATTATGACCTTGCCAGTGCGCTACTTCGGGGACAACCTATCGGGACGACTGATGACCCGCGTAACCTACGACGTTAATGGCGTCGCGGGGGCTGCCACAGAAGCGTTAACCAACCTAGTGAAAGATAGTCTGTCAATTGTCGGGTTGATGGCGTGGCTGTTCTATTTGAACTGGCAACTTACCCTAGTGACAGTAGCAATGGTGCCATTTATTGCCTTGGCAGTTAGTTATTTTGGGAAACGTTTACGGCAGATTTCCCGTGGTTTACAAGAGTCTCAGGGTACGCTCACCCAAGTTCTTCAAGAGATGATTGAGGGTTACAAAGTCATCAAGATTTTTGGTGGACAACGCTACGAGAGTGGTCGTTTCCGCCAAGCTGCTGAAATCCAGCGTCGACTGAATATGCGCGGCAAGGTGGCGTCAGCGACTCAAGGGCCGATCGTCCAATTTTTTGCGGCCATCGCCTTAGCGACCATCATGGGTGTCGCACTGCATCAAGCCTCGTCCGACAAAACCACCGTCGGGAGTTTCGTTTCCTTCATCACCGCCATGCTCATGGTGCTGGCGCCACTCAAACGTCTGACGGATGTTAACGCACCGATTCAGCAAGGTTTAGCGGCAGCTGAAAGTGTGTTTGGCTTGATTGATGAGAAGCCAGAGGAAGACACCGGAACGGATGTTTTGAGTGGTCAAACGGCACGAGGGGAGGTGATTTTTGATCGCGTTTCTTTCCAGTACCCAGACACTGAGCGGCCTGCACTAGATGGCGTTAGTTTTACCATCCAGCCCGGCGAAAGTGTGGCGTTAGTCGGGCAATCGGGCAGTGGCAAAACGACCATTGCCAATATGTTGCCCCGCT
>JBEGTT010000123.1:0-3046 GCA_041179245.1 Pseudomonadota bacterium | reverse complement strand
GTTGCCGAACGGACTCGGGAATTAACTGAGACCAACGTCAAGCTGCAGGCCGCCATGAAGGCGGCTGAAGCGGCCAGCATTGCCAAATCAGCATTTTTGGCCAATATGTCTCACGAAATGCGCACCCCGCTTCACCAGATAGGAGGCGTTATCCAGCTGCTAAAGGTGGCACCGTTGCCAGAGCCACAAATTAAACGCGTCCAATTACTGGATGTGGCGAATCGTGGATTAACAAATATCATTCAAAACATACTTGAACTCACAAGCCTTGAGGCCAACCAATGTGAACTCAAACACGAAGCATTGAATATCGATCGTTTGATGAATAGTCTGTTTGCACAGTTTGAGAATGAAGCTAAAACCAAAAGGCTTTCTCTTGTATTTGAACCCACCGATATTCCTAATTACTATTTCTGGGGTGACGAGGCCCGTATTCGACAGGCCCTAGCTAATTATCTTGAGAACGCCATCAAATTTACCAAAGCCGGCAGCGTCACAGTACGAGGAAAATTGATTGGTGATGGTCGTGCATCTGATAGTTTGTATTTTGAGGTGGTGGACACCGGCGCAGGCATTTCACCTGAAGCGCTTCCCCGTTTATTCTCGATCTTCGAACAAGTCGACAATTCGAGCACTCGCCAATATGGCGGAACGGGGATAGGGTTGGCCATAACCAAGAAAATCGCAGAGCTAATGGGTGGCGATGCTGGATGCTCAAGTGAGCTAGGACGAGGCAGCACTTTCTGGGTGACCTTTAGGGTAATAAAAGCGTAACGCTAGAACAGCTCAAGATCATTTGAATCGCTACTGACGGACATTGCGGCCAGAACCTTATTCATATGCTCGTCAAAATCAGTCTGGGATATTGTTTTGGTGATTCGCTGGATGGAGTCATCCATCATCGACGAGATGGCTCTTTCCTGGTCAGATGTTGTGCCTAACCACGAGTGGGCGCGATTGACGTTATCCTCCAGTTCTTGGAGCAATATGCGTGTGTCCAGCATGGTTTGCTTCATTTTCCCGTTCAAAGACTGTGCTGCGGAATTGGCTTCCATCAGCGCCAACTGCAGTTGTTCTGCATGAGCACTGGCATTCTGTCTAACCTGAACGTTCTCACACAGTGCATCCGTCGTTTCAACCAAGATAGCGACGTTGTCACGAATTTTTCCAACTTGGTCATCGTTATCCGTTGGCAGGTTAAAAACCACCATCGATACCTGAGGAAAATTGACGATCAATTGGGACTTGAAGTGGAAAATGCGTCCCATGGTCGAAAGTTGAGAGATCACGGAGTCTTCAAGCGGTGTAGCAACACCTTCCGACCTGAATTTCACCGCTTCAGAGTTTGAGCCGCGAACCTCACCAAAACAATTAACACCTAAATCGCGGGCAGCTTCGGTCAGTTTTTCTGCTAACTCTTCGTAGGTTTTACAGCGGATGCTTGATCTGACGAAGTTCATCAACACCCCACTTTCGCCAAGGCTTGAGAGAAAGCCCATTGCCATCGATTGAAGGTTGTTTTTTTCTTCTAGGAATTCTTGATTCTTGCGCTGGCTTTCGATTGCGTTACTAATTTTGAAAATAAGCGGCTTACTCATGACCGGCTTGGCCAGCATGTCCGTTGCTCCCGCCTCAAACACCTTAACCTGAATCTCTAAAGAGGGGTCTTGGGCAGCGAAAATGATCGGGATATCCAGCGCAGCTCTTAGCTGCCTACAGGCAGCAATGCCCATCTGAATATCGGTGATATCGAGGACAATTACGTCAGGTTTCCAATACTCACAAATAGCCTCCGCATCGACACTGGTTTTAACGATCACAACAAAAAACTGCTGTTCCAACACATCCGCCAACTCGCGGCAGAAGTTGTCACTGTCATCAAGTACTAAAATCCGACCATCCATTTGAATTCGCTCTCATAGGTAATGCTTATATTGCCAAGTGCACCGGCAACGATGTCAGAAATTACAGGTGCCACAAAGGCCACTAGAATGTGGCCGCTAAGCTAGCGTTACCAAACTCGAGAGATGTTGAGCGTCATATTGCATGTGCCCAACCAACACGTCGACCATGGTGGACTTGATTTCAGAAAGGGTGGTCTCGTAGTTGTTGGACTTAGAAAGTTCGGCAATTTTAGCTTTGCACAATTCATGTTCAACCAGGTGCGCCGAATATTCGCTTTCCGAAATATTACTTCGCCTTAAATAAGCTTCTTCGGTTTTCAAATGAAGTAAGTAGAGCCTGCTGAAGTTACCCAAAAATTCCGCGCCAACCTTAGATCCCAATTTTTCTTTGGAGCTAAGGATGGTATCAATCATTTGTGCAAGTCCTTGGTGTTGGATATCGATTACCGGCACTCCAATTAATAGGCTCTCTTGCCATACCGAGTTGTGAAGCGAGAGCTGATCAAAAGATCTTGCTTCAAGGGGGGCACTTCCCGATGCTGTGACAGCGTGCTCAAGCTCGCCGATTTTTTTAACCACCTCTTCAGAGGTGGCAATGAGCTTTGGAAGCCATTCGGCAAGCTCTTCTGGTGAGTTCGCCGCATGGTGTTTTACAACTTCTCCCGCAATTCGATGGAATTGCCTGTGGGACTCGACAACGTTGAGGTACTCTGGATACCTCAATAATTCATCTTCTTTCTGAATCAACCACCCCCCAAGCTTGCACACAGCATCGTCTGAGACCTGTTCAAAAGGAATGTTTAGCGGTTCAATTCCTGATGCCATGAAATCGATGTGTCTTGCAAAACACTTGTGCCAAGTTTTTAAGAATTGAAGACTCATGAAATATCCTAGAAAGAGTTCCTGATGAGCCCAATATACGTTGGCAGGAGCAGGGGGGAATATAATCCTGTGCACCTGTCCGGCACAAGTGGCGGTGATGTTGAGCAAATTACGCCATCTTTATTAGTCCATGCTGAATTCTTCTCAAGTTTTTATGGAATCGTCCGATAACAGGGGTGAGTCTTGATAGGGGGTAAATCATGGATATTAAAAACGTAGCATCGGGTGTTGATACTAGTATTGTGTCAGCGCAAAGTAAG
>JBEGTT010000122.1:0-8578 GCA_041179245.1 Pseudomonadota bacterium | reverse complement strand
ATTCGTCACGGCTACTGCCATGAACCATGGCAAACAAGTTGTAAGGCCAAGCGGGCATTGCTCGCGGGCGGCGGTAGCAGTGGGTCACGAAAGGCAGCGTACCAATGAGGGCACCCATTTCGTCGATGACTTCATCCGCCACATCCCAAACTGTCATACCGTTGGCGGTCCAGCCAATGGCGTAATGATTCGGCACAGCACCCATCCGGCGAATCACACCGCTTAGCAACAAGGCTTCAAGTTCTTGCATCACGACTTCAGCGGTGGTGCCGAGTTGTTCGGCAAGTGCGTGGTAGGGTTTGGAAACCAGTGGTAAGCCGCCTTGGGTGGCGACAATCAATTTCCGTTGAAATTCAGTGAGGGTTGGGGTCATTAGCGCCGAGCCTCCAGTTTCATTTCCACGAAATACTCGCGCTCTTTTGGGAAGGCAAAAACCGGTAAGCCGGTGTCGTGTTCAATTTGAGCGATGGCTTGTTGGATACCTGCTGGCGATTCGGTAGCCAGTACAAACCACATATTCAGTTGATGTTCGCGCCGGTAATTGTGCGCCACTTGGGGTAGCGAATTAACCTGTTCGGTCACGCCCTCGAAGCGATCTTCGGGTACTGCCAGTGCGGCTAAAACAAAAGCGCCGCCAAAATTTTCAATCTGGAACATGGGGCCAAAGCGGGTTAGCACTTTATGGGTTAACAGATTTTGCAGGCGTGAAATCAAAACTTGTTCATCAAGCCCCAAATCAGCAGCGACATCAGCATAAGGTGTTTCGCTGATCGGAAAGCCCCCCTGTAAGCGGTCAATGAGTAAGCGGTCAACTGCATCAAGCGCATAGCGCTCAGGCGAATCAGACATAACGAGCTCCATTTTGTTTGTAGCGCGTTGTTGAAAACAGCACTTCATGGTGGCAGTGGGTTAGCCCATGCCGCTGGCGAATGTCCTTGATTGTGGCTTGAACTTCATCCTGACAGCGACCATGAATCATACAAAAAAGATTGTGCTGCCAATCGGGTAAGCGGCGTGGACGTTGATAACACAGCGTGACGGAAGGTTCATCTGCCAGCGCTCGGCCAATCTCACTGATTTGATGGTCGGGAATGTCATGTACCAGCATGGCATTTGCCCGGTAGCCGAGTTCATGGTGATGGACGATGACCCCAAAACGTTTGATGGTGCCGTCGGCTAACCAAGTCTGGATCCGCATAAGCACCTTTTGTTCAGTTAGTTTGGCTATTGCCGCCAGCGCTTCAAACGGTTTATTTGTTAGCGGTAATCCGTTTTGTAGTGCGGCAATCAGGTGGCGATCGGTTTCGGTTAACGGTGAAAGCAGTGAAAGATCGCGCGGCAACGGTGCTTGTGTCGTCTGATGTTTCGGTTTTTTACCGCTTAGGCAAAACCCAAGGTCAATGTGAAACGCTTCTTCAAGCGGTAAGTTCAACAGGGGTAAAGCGGCAGCGAGTTCAATCTCGGATAACGTGTTGCTAAGTGCCTCTTCGGAATTGGCGGTCACCACAAACCACAGGTTGTAACGATGGGTGCGGGCGTAATTGTGATTGACGGCTGAAAAGCGGCTCACGAGGTTGGCAACATCTGTCAGTTGCTCGGGCGGAACAGACATCGCGGCGAGGGTGGATGCGCCGACTCGTCGTGGGGCAAAAACAGGGCCAATCCGCGAGATTTTTCCTTCTTGCGTGAGTTGAGTTAGCTGCTCTAAGACTGAGTGTTCTGCAGAATCGAGTAAAGAGGCGATGGCTAAATAGGGGGTGCTACAGAGCGGGAAGTCGCGCTGAAAGTCATTGAGCAGGCGCTGATCGATTTGACCTTGCATCAGAAACCAATCTTTGCGGCACGGTTAGTGAAAAAGATGCCTGAAGGATTGTTTGCGGCAATCTCCCCTTGTTTGGCAAAGTTGTCGGTGCGGTAAATCAGCACTTTGTTGTCGTCACGGGCAGACAGCCAGACACTTTCGCCTCGGGGGGTAAATTCCATGTGCAAAATACCTTTGCCCGGCTCCAGTTGTTGAGCAACTTTGCCGGAAAGTGTGTCAATCACGTCGACGTTGCTGTAATCAGGGAATGCAAAGTTCACCCAAATTTGCCGCCCATCTGGGCGAGCCATCACAAAAACCGGCTGGCCACGAACGGGAATTCGGCCCACTTCTTTCCAAGTTGCCACATCAACCACCAGCACTTCATGGCGACCAATGGCCGGGAGGTAGGCCTTGCCTTGGGCCACAGACCAGCCACGTAAATGCGGCATCTTGAACACCGGGAGCTTTTCTTCCCCGCGTCCGTAGTTTTCGAGAATTTTCCGGCTACCTTTTTCCGGTTGCCAAAGATCAAGCAAGGCAATTCCATCTTCACCAAATAAACCGGCCAGGAAGTAGCGACCGTCAGGCGTTACTAGGCTGTCGTAGGGTTGTTTGCCGGCCGGAAAACGTTGGGTAGTGGGTTGTTTGGGGTCGCTGAAATCACTGACCCAAATTTCTCCCCCGTCAAACAGCGCATAGGCAAATTTGTTGCCCGGCACATCGGCTAGGCCGACGACCTTGGAAAATTTTCCCGGTGCGTATTCCGCCGGAACTTCGGACAGCAGTTCCAACGTTTCTGCATCAAAGGCCTTAATACCTCCGGGGGTGTAATTTTGGGCAACCACAATGCGACCATCTTGGGAAATCGATCCGCCGATGGCATTACCGGACTGCATGACTCGCTTGACGATACGGGCTTCTAATAAATCGACCTTGGTCAGGCCACCATCTCGGCCAAAGATAAAGGCGTAACGAGCATCTCGCGAATAGACCACGGAGGCATGGGATAAATCACCCAGTCCGTTGATCTGTGCATAAGGTTGCAGCGTACTGGTGTTAATCAGGGTGATCTGGCCTGATGCCCGCTCAATGACTAGCCCAAGATCGCCGGTGCCGCGCAAAGTCGGCGTAGGGAGGCTGCTGCAAGCACTCAGTAATAGGGCAAACAAGACCGGTAGAAATGTGGGTAATGACATGGTTAGGGGGGAAATCCATTTAGCAGCTGGTTTGAAATCCAGGTGGCTTCATCCATCGTGATGAATTGCCGCCAAGGTGGCATGGGGGTTCCCGCTCGTCCGTAATAAATGGCATAAGCCAACGCATCCGCGGGTTTGTCTTTCAAATCAGCCGGTAACAGTGCAGGGCCAAGTCCACCTTGTAATGTCATGCCGTGGCACGAACCGCAATCTTGCCGCACCATGCGAACCAGCACCGCTTCACGGATTGTTGATTCATTAGCCCAAGCGGTAGCGCACCCCGTACTGCACAGAAATAAAAAAATAGGCCATGCACGACGTGCCAAATCAGCACGCCATACTTGGCCTACCAAAGGAGATTGTGGCTTATTGCTTGGTGGCTTTGATGTCACCTTCGGCTCCGATGCCTAAGACGTAGCCTAGTGAAACGTGATGGAATCGACCGCTAGCGTGGTCTGCATGAATGGCGATACCCATGGGAATCGCTTTGCCCTCACCGGGATTCTTCCGGGTAAACGTCACGGTGTACTCGCTACCGTTTTTGCTACTTTCAGCCTTGACGCCAGCATTTCCGCCAGTCATCCGGCGTGCATCAGAAACGCTCCCATCCGAGATATTCCCTTTGTCCGTCCATTGCATCAGGGCGTAACTGCCTTCTTTGACGTATTTCAATTTCTGACTGTCTGCGCCCGGCATCGTACGAGCATCACTGTGACAGCTTGCCCAGCAACCCACTTGGTTTCCTAATGGAACGGCAGGGTCGGCAAGTAAAACAGTCGCCTTCAGCTCATTATCCTGATCGCCTTTATCAAACCCACCGGACGGAGGGGTGAATGTCAGTCGAATATAAAGATTTTCTGCGTCGTATGCTGTCTGTAGTTTGACCGGATAAATTTTTGTTTTGGGTGCGCCGGCAGGTTCAAACTCAGAGGAAATGCGTGCCATATCCAAATTCAGATCGCCACCTTCCATGTGGCAACCAATACAAGTTTCCCCGCGAACTAAGCCGCGGCTTCCCCCATGTTTGCCTTTGGTGGTGACCCACTGCCAAGGTGTTGTCCCAGGATAGAAAACAAAAACCTGAGTAGTCTCAACTTTGGTCCAGTCTGGTGCTGCATTAGCCACAGAAGCAATGAAACCTAGGCAGGTGGCAAGCAAAATCATGGGCAATGATTTTTTTCTCATTATTTGTTCCTCGGGCACTTTTGAGCGACTAAAAGAAAAAGGCTGCAGAAACCCGTAAAGCGTTCCCGCAGCCGATTACGATCAATAAATGTCGTGTTGGGTATTGAAGACGTTGAACTTGCCGGTTGGGGTAATGATCCGTGGATCAGTAATGACCTTCTTCAACTTGAGTGTCGCGTCGTCATAAACCACGATAGCGGATTGGTCGACCTTGCCGCCCCACAGAGAAATCCAGACTTCCTTACCGTCAGCGCTGTATTCAGGATGAACGGCGCGCTTGGTAGCCTTGGTTTCTGGCAGGCCAGAGTCTCTAGCGACATTCAAGATGGCTTTAGGTTTGGAAAGATCCGACTTATCCCAGATGGACACAGATTCAGCCAATTCCTTGTCTGGATTTTGTGGCGAATCAGCCCACAGATTCTGAGACTTAGGATGGGTCTTCACGAACAGGTTACCCGGTACGTGTTTGATTTCCTGAACCACCTTCCAGTTGTATTCCTTGTACTTGGCGTTCTTCTTGTCGTCCGATGGGGTGCTGATCAGAGTCAAAACGTCAGCACCGAGGTGGCCGGTAGTCCACACTGGGCCAAATTTCGGATGAATAAAGTTGGCGCCACGGCCTGGGTGAGGAATCTTGGCAACATCAACCAATGCCGCCAACTTGCCGGTCTTGGTATCCACTGCTGCAATCTTGTTGGAGGCGTTTGCAGCCACGAGGAAGTAACGCTTGGAAGCGTCCCAGCCGCCATCATGCAAGAACTTGGCGGAAGCAATGGTGGTGGTCTTCAAGTTTTCAATATCGGAATAATCAACCAACAGAATCTGGCCGGTTTCCTTAATATTGACCACCCATTCTGGCTTGATGAAGGAGGCAACAATCGATGCTACGCGAGGTTCTGGATGGTATTCCCCATCGACCGTCATGCCGCGAGTGGATACTACTTTACGGGGCTTCAACGTGTCGCCATCCATGATGACGTACTGGGGTGGCCAGTAGGAACCGGCAATCGCGTACTTGTCTTCAAAGCCCTTGAATTTGGATGTATCTACGGACCGAGCGTCAAAGCCGATCTTCACTTCAGCCACCACGGCGGGTTTTTCCATCCATAGATCGATCAGGCTCAGACGGCCATCGCGGCCGATTACATAGACATAACGACCCGAAGCGGAAATGCGTGAAATATGCACCGCGTAACCCGTTTTGACCACGGCACGGATATCTTTGGTATCGCCATCAATCAGCGCGACTTCACCGGTATCACGCAAGGTGACTGAGAACATGTTCTTCAGATTGAAGTTGTTCATCTGCTTGGTTGGGCGGTCTTTGACCTCGACCATTACCTTCCAAGAGTCCATCGTATCCTTGAAGCTGTACTCAGGCGGAACATCCGGTGTGTTCTGGATGTATTTGGCCATCAGAGTCAATTCTTCCTTGGTCAGGATGTCGTCGAAGTTAACCATCCCGCCATCAGTACCGTAACCAATGATCTTTTCGAGGCGAGATTGACCCAGTTTGAGGGTGCCGCCTTCGGTGGTGGTGCCATCTTTAGCTTTTTTAGTCCAATGGGGTTCTAGGTTTTTACCCGTTGCGCCTTTACGCAACACGCCGTGGCAGCCTGCGCAGCGTTCAAAATAAATTTTCTTGGCTTGTTCTTTTTCAGCCGCAGACATCGCTGGGCCAGTGCCGGCGTCTTGAGCAAATGCTGAACTGATAGCAAGTGCGCCAATCGTCAGCGACAGTGTTTTTACAAATATGTTCTTCATGTCTTCTCCCTCCAAGGATGTGCAATTAACAGCAATACAGAAAGCAGGCGAAGGTTGAACTTCATAGGCATGAAATTCCTTGATGGCTATCAAGGTTTTAAAAAGCCTCGATGTACGGCGTTTTGAGGGTTGGTATATTCAGCGCCATGCTGAAATTACGACCCATGGTGAGTGAGATTGATGATTCAAAATAACGAAAATAACAATGCAGCACCCGGCGTTATGGGGAAGGTTTCATTAGTGGGCGCGGGTCCTGGTGATCCGGAGTTGTTGACCGTTAAGGCGGCTCGTTTAATTGCCTCGGCTGAGGCGCTGGTTTATGACCATTTGGTCAACGAAGAGGTGTTGACCTTGGCTCGGCCAGATGTGAAACGGGTGTATGTCGGCAAAGAATCATCCAAACACACGCTGCCTCAAGAATCGATTAACACCTTATTGGTCGATTTGGCGAAACAGGGTTTGCGCGTGGTTCGCTTAAAAGGCGGCGACCCTTTTATCTTTGGTCGAGGTGGGGAAGAACTCGCAGAACTGGCCAAAGAAGGTATCCCTTTTGAAGTGGTTCCGGGCGTGACAGCCGCTGCTGGCTGCGCCGCTTATGCTGGTTTTCCGTTAACTCACCGGGATTTCTCTCAGTCGGTGACTTTTGTGACCGGTCATCTTCGCGACAATACGGTCAATTTGGACTGGATAGCCTTGGCGCGTCCGCATCAAACCGTGGTTTTTTATATGGGTGTTGGGGCGGGTAAAGAAATCGGTAAACAACTGGTTGCACATGGTCTGCCCAGCGACACACCGGTTGCCATCGTCCGCAATGGAACGCTGGCTGATCAGGTGACAGTGAAAACCACGCTGGCCTCGTTGGCTGAAACCTTGGTTAAACACGCCATCAAACCGCCAGCGTTAATTGTGGTCGGAAAGGTGGTTGATCTGCAATTAGATTGGTTTGCAACGTCAATCACGAGTGTTGAATGAAATCAGTGCGTTACTTGAAACCCCTGCTCTTGCAAGGGGCGTTACTCGTTTTGATGGCCACCAGTGCTGGGGCGGTGATTGCAGCAGCGGACTTGGAAAAAGGCAAAGAGATTAACGGGACCTGCGCCGCTTGCCATGGTGACCAAGGTGCTGGCGGGAAAAGGGGGGAATACCCTCGTATTGCCGGGCAACGGGTAGGGTATATCGAAAGCCAGTTGAGAAACTTCCGGTCGCGCACGCGGATGAATATTCCGATGTTTCCCTATACCCAAGAGCGTGAATTGTCCGATCAAGACATCAAAGATATCGCGGCGCACCTAGCGCAGATCAAACTGTCCAGCAAAATGCCGACTTATACCGGTACTGAAGATGCGCTGACCCGTTTGCAGATGGCCGAAAAGGTCATGATTATTCCGCGCTCCGAAGGGGATGTTGACAAGGGTGGGGCGCTATTTCAGGCGCGCTGCTCGGCTTGTCACGGGGAGTCCGCTCAGGGGCATGGCATGGTGCCGATGTTGATTGGGCAATACACCAATTACTTGAAACGGCAGATCGAGGCTTATCTGGCCGGTGATCGTCCGCACGATGAAGATGGCACCGTCGGTGAATTGAACCGCTTAAGCCCCGATGACATTCAGAATGTGCTGGCTTACCTGACGACGATTCAGGATCGCGAATGAAATTGATTTGTCCGGCAGGGAGCTTACCTGCGCTGAAAGCAGCGGTGGATCATGGTGCCGATGCGGTTTACTTCGGTTTTAAAAACGACACCAATGCACGGAATTTTGCCGGGCTGAACTTCGAGCACAAAAGCATGGTGAATGGCATTCGTTATGCCCATGATCACCAGCGCGAAGTCTTGATGGCCATTAACACCTTTCCGCAGGCAGGTAGAGAAAGTGAATGGCAGACATCCGTTGATACGGCTGTTGATTTGGGCGTTGACGCGATTATTTTGGCGGACATTGGTTTGCTGGATTACGCCCGAAATCGCCATCCGCAGCAGCGTCTGCATCTTTCCGTCCAAGGTTCAGCCACCAGTTACGAAGCGATTAATTTTTGCCAGCGTGAGTTTGGGATTCGACGAGCTGTGTTGCCGCGCGTGCTGACTTTGGCTCAGGTCGAACACGTCATCAATAACACCTCAGTTGAAATTGAAGTGTTTGGGTTTGGCAGTCTTTGCGTGATGAATGAGGGGCGCTGCTGGTTGTCCTCGTATGCCTGTGGAGAATCCCCCAATACGGTGGGGGCCTGTTCTCCGGCCAAGTTTGTGAAATGGGAAAAGTTGCCCGGCGCCATGGAAACCCGCCTCAACGGGATTTTGATTGACCGCTTTGATGACACCGAACCTGCCGGTTATCCCACCTTGTGCAAGGGGCGTTTTGAAGTCCAAGGCGAAACCTATTACGCCATGGAAGAACCCACCAGCCTGAATGTTTTATCCATGCTTCCAGAAATTCAGCGCATCGGTGTCAGTGCGATTAAGGCCGAAGGGCGGCAGCGAAGTCCGACTTATGTGGCACAGGTCACGCGGACTTTGCGTGCGGCGCTGGATGCGCTCAGGACGAATTCATTTCAGGTCGATCAGAACTGGCAGCGTGATTTGGCCAAAGTTTCCGAAGGCAGCCAAGCGACGCTGGGCGCCTACAACCGGCCA